>JBDMZA010000667.1:0-11201 GCA_039770155.1 Clostridiales bacterium | reverse complement strand
GACAATTTTTTTCTGAAAATATCGATGGTTTAACGAATTTTCAAAAAAAATTGACTAGTTCTTTTTTTGATTCTGCCTTATACTATTTAAATTAAATAATTGGAGTGATTTTATGAAAAAAATAATTTTCCTAAGACATGGTGAAAGTACTTGGAATAAAGAAAATAAATTTACAGGTTGGACAGATGTTGATCTTTCAAAAAAGGGGCTTTTAGAAGCAAAAGATGCAGGTATAGTATTAAGAGATAATTCATTTAATTTTGATATAGCCTTTACCTCAGTTTTAAAAAGGGCAATAAAAACTTTAAACATTGTTTTAGATGAACTTGATCTAAATTGGATTCCAACTGAAAAAGACTGGAGATTAAATGAGCGTCATTACGGATCCCTCCAAGGACTTAATAAATCTGATACAGCAAAAAAATTCGGTGAAAAACAGGTTAAAATTTGGAGAAGAAGTTATGATATAAAACCTCCAGAATTATCAGATGATGACATCAGATTACCTTCTAAAGAAAAAAAATACGAAAATATTCCTTCTAATTTACTTCCTAAAACAGAAAGTTTAAAAATAACTGTTGAAAGAGTAATTCCTTTTTGGGAAGAAAAAATAATTCCTCTATTAAATCAAAATAAAAGAATTATCATTTCAGCCCATGGCAATAGTATAAGAGCCCTAGTTAAATATTTAGATAATGTATCTGAAAAAAACATCCTTGAATTAAATATTCCTACAGGGATACCTTTAGTTTATGAATTTGATCAAAATTTAAATCCTTTAAAAAATTATTATTTAGGTGATCAAGAAAAAATTCTTTCTGAAATAAATAATGTTAAAAATCAAGGAATTAAATAAAAACAAAAAAATAATACCGAATTCATACTCGATAATTAGAGTTTTTTTGACATCACTAAGTAGTAAGTCCCCTATTTTTAGTTATTTTTTAGATTCTTTTAAGTAATTATAATCTTCATCCATAATATTATATTCAATAGAATTTTTTTTGTTATTCTTTCTTTCTTTTTCAATACTATCAACATATTGAAATGCTGATATTGTAAACATTAATATTGCAAAAAACAAATAGGCTACAAACTTTTTTTTAGAAAAAAATATTTTATTAGAAAAAAAAGTTATGACTATAGCAATTGAAAAACTTACCAATACTCTTTTTGCTATTTCGTTTAAAATCACATCATTTTCACTCAATGTTTTTGTAGCAACAATAATAATAATAAATGATAAAAAAATAAGAGCAGTAGCAGCAGCACCAAAAAACATTTTTGCATTAGTACTTAATCTAACTTGAGTATTTGTCCATCTTGTCATTTCACTTACATCTTTTTTAACAACTTCTGCTTCTTGTCTATTATTTTTTACTTCATAATTAATAATTAATCTATCATCATCATCATCATTTTTAGCATCTTTTAGTCCGTAATTTACCATATTCGATGTGGCTTCAACAGCTTTTGGAACCACATATATGCTCCAACCATTTCTTTTCATTGTATCAAAAATTTCTTTAAATTCATTAACTTCATAAGCAAATTTTCCAACATTCGCCACTTCATCATATACTCTAGTCTTTTCATTTATGGCATTTGTATTAACATACCCGATAAATGCATCTATATCTTTTATTAAAACTTCGTATCCGTTCTCATGAATAAATTTATAGAGCATCTGTTACCTCCATAGTTTATTTGATGCCCACTTCATTTTCATCAATAGCTTTAATCTGTCATATTATATTATAACATATTTCGTCATTATTCTACAAACTTTTTTGAAAAATCTTAAAATAAAAAACACAGGGATATCCCAAAAATAATATTTCATATTTTTGGGATATCCCTTAAGCCTTTGATACTATCTCTTATTTATCATATTTTGCAATTTTTTCAAAGTCATCTAATTTCAAACTTGCTCCTCCAACTAATCCACCGTCAATATCTGACATAGCAAATAGTTCTGAAGCATTTTTTCCATTTACACTTCCGCCATATTGAATTCTTACATCTGATGAAACTTCACCATCATATAATTCTTTAACAGTTTTTCTAATTATTGAACATACTTCATTAGCCTGTTCATTAGTTGCAGTTTTACCTGTTCCAATTGCCCATATAGGTTCATAAGCAATTACAAGGTTTCTAACTTGCTCATCTGAAAGACCAAGTAATGCAATTTTAACCTGATATCTTATCAAATCTTCAGTAACTCCTTGCTCTCTTTGTTCTAAAGATTCTCCAACACATACAATAGGATTCAAACCATATTTATAAGCTGCATGAAGTTTTTTATTAACTGTAACATCAGTTTCATTAAAGTATTGTCTTCTTTCAGAATGTCCTATTACAACATATTCAATTCCTAAATCTTTAAGCATTTGACCTGAAATCTCTCCTGTATATGCACCTTTTTCTTCCCAATGCATATTTTGAGCACCAACTTTAATATTTGAACCTTCTACAGCTTTTTTAACTTCTGACAATGCTATAGATGGTACCACTGCTACAACTTCTGCTGAAGCTCCTGCAACTTTTTCCTTAAGTCCATTTACAAACTCCACTGCTTCGCTTGGAGTCTTATTCATTTTCCAATTACCTGCTGCAATTTTTTTTCTATTATTTTTATCCATTAACACATCTATCCCTGGTAATATTTTACCTTCCAAAAATTCCAGAGATGCTCCTCCTCCCGTTGAAATATGAGATATTTTATCTGAAAAACCAAGTTGCTCTATGGCAGCAGCTGAATCTCCTCCACCAACAATTGAGATTGCAGAAGATTCAGCAACAGCTTTTGCTATTTCTTTAGTACCTTTTGCATAGTTTGGAAATTCAAAAACACCCATAGGACCATTCCAAACAATTGTTTTTGCTTTTTTAATTACCTTACTAAATTTTTCAATGGTTAAAGTTCCAATATCCATTCCCATCCAACCATCAGGCATAGCATCAGAAGGCACATATTTACTTTCGGCATCGTTTTTAAAATCTTTGCCAACAACACTTCCTATTGGTAGCATTAAATTTACACCTTTTTCCTCTGCTATATCCATAATTTTTTTTGCTAAATCAATTTTATCTTTCTCGCAAATAGAATTACCAATAGCATAACCTTTAGCTTTTAGAAAAGTATATGCCATTCCTCCTCCAATTATAAGTGAATCAACTTTTTCTAATAAATTTTCAATAACACCTATTTTATCTGAAACCTTTGCACCACCTAAAATAGCTACAAAAGGTCTTGCAGGTTTAGTTAATGCCTGTCCCATAAAATCAATTTCTTTTTGAATCAAATAGCCGCAAACAGCTGGTAAATAATCAGCTAATCCTGCTGTTGAAGCATGAGCTCTATGTGATGTTCCAAAAGCATCATTTACAAAAATTTCGGCAAGGGAAGCTAATTCCTTTGCAAAACCAGGCTCATTTTTTGTTTCTTCTTTATGGAATCTAACGTTTTCTAATATTAATATTTGACCTTCTTTTAAAGAAGCAGTTTTCTCTTTTGCATCGCTTCCAATAACATCTTTCGCCAGTACAACTTCTTTACCTAACAATTTTTCTAATCTATCAGCTGTAGGTTTCATACTAAATTTATCTTCAAAACCATTTTTAGGTCTTCCTAAATGAGATACTATTATAGTTTTCGCATTATTATCAACAAGATATTTTATAGTTGGTAGAGCTGCTCTAATCCTTTTATCATCTGTAATTTCCATATTATCATCTAAAGGTACATTAAAATCAACTCTAACAATAACTTTTTTTCCTTTTACGTTGATATCTTCTATACTTTTTTTATTTAATGCCATTTTTTCACACTCCTAAGTTATTATTCAATAAAGATACCTAGAATTAGGTAAGGTTCTTAACGAATCTCATTTTATCTCTTTTTAAAGTTATTTTCAAGCGATTCCTAATCTTTATTCATTATGCTGAAAAATTAAATATACATATTTTCGCTATATCTACCATCATATAAATTCTATTTTTAATAAATATTAGAGCAGATTCACCCTTCATAATAAAAAGTGATCCGCTCTAAAAATATATTGATTATTTTTGTCATTTCCAGAATAAATTAAGGAAATTCTAATGTCCTAAATAACTAAAATGCATATAATCTTGACTATCTCCACTCCAATCAGAACCACCCCAAGCCCATTTGTATTCTCTAAAAGCCTTCATAACTGAAGATTTTGTTCCAATTGAATATGGATTTGTTTCTGGCTCCCATTTACCAGCAGTTATATATTTCCCATTTACTATATATGGGTTTTCAGAAGGATTTATATCAAGACAAGTACCATAATTATGTTCTGAAAGTCTTCCACTACTCATAGGAGATCTCCAGGCATAGCTAGCTATATACTTTATTGGAAATTTTTCACTGTCATTATATATATTTTCAAAAATTATCTTAACAACATCAGCAATTTTTTTATTAACAGTTATTTTAATAGTCTTTGTTATCTTATTTTTCTTAGAACTATCAAAATCCCATACCTTTATTTCTACATCAACTACATTTTCTAGAGCTTGTTTCTCTTTGGTATAAAAATTAATTTCTCCATATTGATTCTGCCCAAAAATATATTCTAATCTGTCTTTTCTAATTGACGTATTATTATTTGGATTTTCATTTGGTATACTGTTATCCTCTTCTTTAAATTCTACTCCATCTTTTGAAGTCTTATCATATGTATTACTATATTCTTGATCTTCTGTTTGTTTCTTTTTATCTTCTTCTCCAAGTATTTTATCATCATCACTTATAACCTCTGATTTATTATTGTCTTCATTTATGACTTTATCATTATCTGTTATATTCAAATAATCTTGAAATATAGTACTTTTTCCTCCTATTAGTTGAGCATTTTGAATTAATTTACATGCTTCGGCTCTTGTAATTTCTTTTTTTCCTCTAAAAGTATTATCACTGTATCCTTTAATTAATCCTTTTTTAAGTGCCAACGCTATATTTTTCCTATTTAATTCATCTATTGTATCATAATCTGTAAATTTCTCTTCCAATAGATTTATATCAACTTCTTCATTCCAATTTAGTGCATTTACTAATGCGGATACTAACTCTTCTCTATTTTCAAAACTATTTACATCAGTTTTTTTGTTATTAAAAAATTCATAAGTTGAGACTATATATTCATAGGACCAATTGTTTTTTAAAGAATCAAGTTCTGATATATTTGTATCCTGCTTTTCTAATAAAAGACCTTTACATAAAAGCACAGCAAATTCTGCTTTTGTAACAAATTTTTCAGGATAAAAATATCCATTTGGGAAACCTTTTATAACACCTTGTAAGTTTAATTCATTTATAAATTTTTCACCCCAATGTCCTTTAACATCCTTTAACAAATTTTCAATTACTATTTCTTCTCCATCCATTTGCTGATTATTTGTAATTTGAACCTTTTCTTCATCTTTACTATAAGTATTTCCTGTTAAATTTTTTGTTACAGATTTTTTTCCAACTTGTATCTTTTTTTCACTCAAAATTCCTGATATAGATTTAATTTTATTTTCCCATTGATCTCCATAAGTTTTATATGAAATATTAAATTCATATTCACCTAACTCACTCAAAAAAAGATCACCGCTGTAGGTAAATGTCTCATTTGACTTAATTGGTATATTTCTGTACCAAGAAAAGTTTGTTTTATTTTTAGAATTGATTAAAGTAGAAATTGTTAAACCATCAAGATATATTGTTCTTAAACCCAAATTTCTTATAGTAAATTCTGCTGTTATTGTTTGTCCTTGAACAAATGGTCCTTCATCTATGATTTCCATAGAACTTACTAACCAAACATCATCCAGAGTATCTCCATAAGATATCAAAACACCCGAACAATTCCATAGAATAATACATAAAATCATTAAAGCAATAACTTTTTTCATAATAATCACTCTTTTTTTATAGTATTTTTATAATTCAAATTTTTCTATTCAATTACACATTTCTCCTTAGCATAGGCCGAAATTTACTTAAAATGTAGGATTCATTTTTTAGAATATGAATTTATTTTTTGTTATTCCTTATTATCTAATACATATATCGTCTTTAAATATTATTTATTTATGAAATTTTTGATTAGGCAGAATCAAAAAGTTGACTAGTTTATTTTTTGATTCTGCATTATGCTTTATATTTTTAGATTTTCAATAAAAATGTCTAGTGTAATAAAATTTAATAAGGCAGAATCAAAAACTAGTTTATTTTTTGATTCTGCCTAACACTAAATTAAATTTCATTCCACTAGACAAAAAGTATTGATTTTATTTCTATATAAGGCATAATCAAAAATTTCATGAGACAATTTTTTTCTGAAAATATCGATGGTTTAACGAATTTTCAAATAAAGTTGACTAGTTTATTTTTTGACTCTGCCTAACTTTTATAAAACTTCTTATTTAAACTTTGTTACTAACTTTAAGTCCTATCATCTCCATTAAATAAACTGCATTTCTTGTCTTTGAAACACCTTTATGCATTTTATAATTAAACTTAATTTTTTTATTTTCATAAAATTCTGAAAAATGGAGATTTCTTATTTTACCATTTCCCATTTCTTCCAACACACTTAATTCAAGATCATGAGTAGATACAATTCCCAATGTTGTATTTTTACTCAATTTCATTATTAATTCTTTTGCACCTATATGTCTGTCAATAGAATTAGTTCCTTTAAAAATTTCATCCAATAAGAAAAATATAGGTTCTCCCTCATCCAATGCCTTAATTATTTGTTTTATTCTCAATAGTTCAGCATAAAAAGAAGATATATTTTTCTCCAAATTATCACTTATTCTCATGCAAGTATATACTCGTAGTATGGAACATTTAAAGCTTTTTGCACATACAGGCAATCCATAATATGACATTAAAAGATTTAATCCGATAGTTCTTAAATAAGTACTTTTTCCTGACATATTTGAACCTGTTATAAGTGATACATTTGTTTCTTTTGTAAGTTTAACATCATTACACACTCTTTTATCATCTAATAGAGGATGACCTACTTCTTCTCCCTCAATATAAATATTATTTTCTATAATCTCAGGATAAATCCAATCTTTATTATCATATTTAACTATAGATAAACTTGATAATGCTTCAAACCAGCCTATTACTTCTAGCCATTTCTCAATTTTCTTATCCGATTCTGTTTTCCAATTTTCATAAGAAATCACACATTGTAAATCCCATAATAAAAGTATATTTATAACAAAATAAAACATGTTATATCTTACATCTATCATATTTACTACTTTTTCAAGAGATTTCATCTGTTGATGTGCTGATTTCTCGTTTTTATTTTCTAGATTTTCTTTTAATTTCTTTATAAAAGTAGAACTAAAATTTTTCTTTTCTATATGATTCAATAATTTAGTATAGATAAATATATCATCTTTATAGTTATTTAAATTACGAAATTTTTTGGAAAATTTTAAACTTGTAGTAAAAGCAAATATTCCTTGAAATAAGATAAAAAATATGGAAATAAAATTAGGAAGTAAATCAAATATAAAAGTTAAAACTATCAACGATAAGGTTATTGCTGGCATCAATCTTGAAAAAATAACTTTAAATTTACTGTTTATAAATTCAATAGGTTCATTCAACCAATTCAATAAATCTTTGGGGTCTTTAAATTTATTTTTATTTAAAATTCCCTCTACATTAAAAGCCTGTCTCCATTCAAAATCATTTGCAAGTTCATCAATTGAATTTTGTCTAATTTTAATTTCACTTTGGTTTTTTAATGGGTTTAACAAAATCTCTGAAAAGATTTTTCTGCCTTTTATTGTAAAAGTAGTATTTACCCATTGAAATAAGGAAAATTTACCAAAAACATCTAAATCTCCAGAAAAACTATGATCAACAAAAGCATATTCCTCACCAATATCATCAAACTTATGCCACTTATTATTAATTCTTTCAGATGATTTTTTATTAACACTTAAATATGCCTTTGCATAATTTAATCTATCGATTTTTTTTTGATGTATTATTATTAAATATACAAAAAAGGAACCAAATAAGATTAAACTTAAAATCGAAAATAAAATATTTATACCAAAAACTAAAACTGTACTCACAAATCCTAGTATAAATACTATTAATCTTATGTTGCTTATTTTATTTATATTTTTTTGAATATCTTCTATTTCCAACTTACAACTATCAACTAATTCTTTGTATTTATCCGATTTATTATTCATTTAAATTACCATTCTTTCTTTTAATATAATACAACCAAATTTTATAATACACTATATAAAAGTAAAAGTCATTATTATGGAAATAACAAACTACAAAAAAAATCATTATTCTTAAAATAATGATTTTTTTAATAATACCACATTCTTATTAAATTTAAATTACTATAAGGATAGGTAAATCTAACTCCTAACCTTATTAATTATTTACAAATCTTTTTCTTAACACAATTGCACATCCCAAAGCCATTACTAAAATACCTGATATTGTAAAGTTTGCAGAATCTTCTTCTCCAGTTCTTGGTAGATCTTTTTTATCTTCTGAAGAACCTTCTGAAGTTGAACTTCCTGCAGCCTTTACTTTATCAACATTTGCTATATATTCTTGAGGCTTATCATTACTAATACCATTTGCTTCAAATACACCTGGATTTACTTGATCTCCTGGATCTGATAGATCAATTGGATCTGTTGGATCAGTTGGATCAGTTGGATCTGTCGGATCAGTTGGATCTGTTGGATCTGTTGGATCTGTTGGATCTGTTGGATCTGTTGGATCTGTTGGATCTGTCGGATCTGTTGGATCTGTCGGATCTGTTGGATCTGTCGGATCTGTTGGATCTGTCGGATCTGTTGGATCTGTTGGATCTGTTGTATCTGTCGGATCTGTCGGATCTGTTGTATCCCCTGTATCTGTTGTGTCTCCTGTTTCTACTGTTTCTCCATCTATTGTTTCAGCATAAGAAGAAATGCTAAATGCTGAATAAACAGAAATCAGAGTAACAATAACCAATAATGCTAAAAGTTTCTTATTCACTAATATCTTACCCCCTATAAATTATAAATTAAATGATATTAATATCATTTTATTTTTCTGGATATTATAGTTAATAAAATCAACTATTACAATTATATCATAATAAATATTGATTTCAATAATAATTAAAATTAAAGTCACTTAAAATATTGAGTTTTTTCGTTATTGTTATATATATCATAACAAAATTCTACTGTCATATACATAACCTGAACGTATGTTTACTTTTATCTAATCTTTAATTCTTTTTTTGATTTCAATTAAAAACTCTTTTGTATTAACCGATCTTTTACTTGACAATTCTGATAATGAGACAAGGTCTTTTGTCATTACACCTTCTTCAATAGTTTTTAATGAAGCATTTTCTAATTTATAAGCAAAGTTAATTAGATCCTTATTATCATCTAATTCGCCTCTTTTTCTTAATGCACCTGTCCATGCAAAAATTGTTGCCATAGCATTTGTAGAAGTTTCCTCATTATTTAAATGTCTGTAGTAATGTCTTGTAACTGTTCCATGGGCAGCTTCATACTCATATTTCCCTTCTGGCGACACCAGGACAGATGTCATCATAGCCAAACTTCCAAACGCTGTTGCAACCATATCAGACATTACATCTCCATCATAATTTTTGCACGCCCAAAGCATACCACCTTCTGATCTTATTATTCTTGCCACAGCATCATCTATTAATGTGTAAAAATACTCAATATTAGCTTTCTCAAACTTTTCTTTAAATTCAGTTTCATATATTTCTTGGAAAATATCTTTAAATTGATGATCATACACTTTAGAAATAGTATCTTTAGTAGAGAACCAAAGATCTGTTTTTTGGTCTAATGCATAAGTAAAGCATGCTCTTGCAAAGCTTTTTATGGATTTATCAGTATTATGCATTCCTAAGATTATACCACTATCATCAAAATCATGAACTAATAGTTTTTCTATTTCCCCTTTTTCATCAGTAAAAGTTAATTCAGCCTTTCCTTTTTTTGGTACTCTGTATTCAACATCTTTGTATACATCACCATAAGCATGTCTTGCAATAGTAATAGGTTTTTTCCATGTTTTCACTGAAGGTTTTATGCTATCTAAAACAATAGGTGCCCTAAAAACTGTACCATCTAATATAGCTCTAATAGTACCATTTGGACTTTTCCACATTTCCTTTAATTTGTATTCTTCCATCCTTTGACCATTTGGAGTTATTGTTGCACATTTAACGCCCACACCATATTTTTTTATGGCATTAGCTGCATCAATTGTAATTTGATCATCAGTTTCATCTCTCTTTTTTAATCCTAAATCATAATACTCCGTTTTTAAATCTACATATGGAATTATTAAAATTTCCTTTATCATTTTCCACATGATTCTCGTCATTTCATCTCCATCAATTTCCACAAGTGGAGTTTTCATAGTTATTTTCTCCATCTTATTAATCACTCCTTATATTCTTATTTTTTTATTTTCATTAATGCAACTTAAAATTAACCATTAAGGCAGAGTCAAAAAATAAACTAGTCAACTTTTTTTAAAAATCCGCTAGAACATTGGAATTTTAAGAAAATAAATTGTCTTATGAAATTTTTGATTATGCCTAAAACAATTTGATTATATCTTTTTACTGATATCCAAAAAAAAATATACCTGTCATTTTTGATAATGAAATCACAAATCTAATTTTTGTAATATGTTAAAGAAAGTATTATTCTTTTGGTTTTTATATGAATAAAATTTGGTTAAAAAATTAACATTTCTATATTAATATAATTTATTTTTTCAAAATTATCAAGTTTTAATCTTATATTAGAAAACCCTAAAAAAATGCCTGATACTTTTAGTCCGAAGTTTGCTAAAGTTATAAAAAAATTTTATCAAATAGCTTTTAGAAGATCATATGTTAATATATAACATTATTTATAAGCAAAAATATGTCATGATATATCATGAAAAATATCCTATCTATCATGTATAATTATTTTTTTAATTTTGTTATAATTTCAGTATAAAATATAAACATTTTATATTTATAATTTTTTTTAATTTTAATACAAAGGAAAATAGATTTATGTTAGATAAATTAATTTTAAAGTTATTAAATAATTCAATTTATCATAAGAATACT
>JBDMZA010000666.1:0-3224 GCA_039770155.1 Clostridiales bacterium | reverse complement strand
AATGCACCATATTTGGATAAAAATTATGATTTTATAAAAGATGTAGAAAATTTAACAGATTATAAAAAACCAGAGCTAAAAGTTGATTTAGAAAAGGCTTCAGCCAATAGTAATAATATGGAATCAAACGAGACAAAGACCAAAGAAATAGAATATTAATTAAAAATACTCTATCTTAAAAAATCATATTCAATGCAAGTAATAATAATAGCTTTGAAGTTTTTTGAAATGAGCGAGAATTTATTTTTTTATTTTCAAAAAATTAAAATACTCTTATAAAAAAATTACCTTTTAAGTAAGATGTATAAACAGGTTTGAGAGTTTTGTAAATGAGCGAGAATTTTAAAAAGTGGACGGAAATACTCTAACTAAAAAAAGCTATTTGATCGCACTATTTAAAAAGGATTCAAGCATTTTATAAATAATCGAGAATTGGTATATATATTATATATATATATGTATAAGAGCATAGCGAGTATATAGATATAGATAGAATATTTTATACCAACGCGAGGCGATCGAAGATCGGCGAGAGCTTGTCTGTGAGCTATAGCGAAAAGACAACAAGTTTTTAGATCAGTTACGAAAGGAGTTTAGAGATGAAATTTTTTGATATATTCAGAAAAGTTAATAAAAGATACTCTGATGAAAATATAAAAATTGATAAAACTAATAATAAAACTTATGAAAATATACTTCCCTATCCTCAAAATGATAACACATCAAAAGAAACTATTTTAAATGATTTTAAAAATTATCTATCTGGATATGATAAATGGAGTAAATCTACAAAATCAACTTATTTTAATTCATTAAAAAATGCTTTAGCTAATCAAGAATTTAATAGTGTTTCTGAAATAAATACAGATAAGCTTAAAAATTATTTAACTGAAAATGCAAAAAGAAAAAATGATGTAAGCAAAATAAAAAGTTCATTTGCTTTACTTTTAAAATCCAATAATAAACCAGTTTATAAGAAAATAAATGAAATTGAAAATATACGAAAGTTAAAGCCAAGGAGATACAAACGACATGAGAAGGAATTACTTTTAAAAAACACATTAATTAAAATTAATGCAATGAAAAATACAAAACTAAAATTAGGTTATAGATTAATGCTTACAAGTGGCTTGAGAGTATCAGAAATATCTAATTTAAGAAAAAAAGATATAGAATTTTGTGATAATAACCGTATAAAAGTAAATGTTTTAAATGCTAAAGGTAATAAAAATAGAAAATTTTTAACATTTTGTGAGGATAAATATTTATATAATTCACTTAAAAATCATATCAATTCAATAAATGATAATGAAAAAATATTCTATTCATCAAGCCATATAAGAAAACATGCAGGAAGATTAAAATTCAAATCTCATGATCTTAGAAAAGCATTTGCCCAAATTGTATATTATCATTATCCAAAAAATGAAAAAGAAACAGTTGAAGTATTACAAAAATTACTTGGACATAATTTAGGAAGCAAAACATATTTAATATATAAAGACAGAGAAATAAACTTACAAGGTACTAAATATGATGTTTAAACTAAGGAGAGGTTCTCCCTCTCCTTTTTTAAAAAATTAAAAAATGGAGGATTAAAACTATGTGTAAATGTGGATTTAAAAATATTGATGGTGCTAAATTTTGTTCCAATTGTGGTACTAAACTAATAAATGAAAACCTATACAATTTTCCTAAAATGATAACAGTTAAGGAATCATATGAAACTGTTTTTATGAAAAAAATTAGTATAACTAAAATATATGAATTGATAAAAACAAAATCTTTACCTCATGTTAATGCTGGAGGTAAATTATTACTTGATTTAGATACAACAATAAAATGGTGGAATGATAAATTAAATGAATCAACAAAGCCTCAAAAATTTCATGGATTAAAAGAAATAGTATAAAGGAGAATAAAAAATGGCAGGTTCATATAGAAAATTAAAAAATGGTAAGTGGGAATTATGTGTTAGTTTAGGATTTGATTCCCTTACTGGTAAAAGAATAAGAAAATTCAAAACAATAGAAGCAACTGGCAAAAGAGCAGTTGAAAAGATTCTTGCCGATTTTGTCTTAGAAAATCAAAGTTCTAAAGATTACAATGTTAATATAACAGTAAAGGAATTTTCAGAGTTATGGATTAATGATTATGTCAAAAAAAACTTAAAGAAAAAAACCATATCTGATTATATGGATATACTTGAAAGAGTTAATACATGCTTAGGAAAAATCATGTTAAAGAATTTAAAACCAACTCACTTAATTAGATTTTATACAATGTTAGGTGAAGATGGAGCTAGAAAAGATGGTAAACCTGGTGGATTATCAAATAAAACAATAAAACATCATCACTTAGTATTATCCAGTATGTTGAATACAGCTTATCAATGGGAATTAATAAAAGAAAACATTTGTAATAGAGTAGATGCACCTAAATTAGATAATAAAAATGTAACAGCTTTAACAATAATACAAACTAAATCACTTATTAATGCACTTCATGATGAGCCTTTAAAATATAAGCTTATTGTAATGATCGCTTTATTTACTGGATTAAGACGTGGTGAAATTATGGGACTTGAGTGGAATAGCATTGATTTTAATGAAAGTACTATAACCGTATTTTACACAAGCTCTTATACTGCTGATTTTGGAATATATGAAGATACACCTAAAACTTTTACATCTAAAAGAACCAACTTTGTACCAGAGGAAATTATTAAAATGTTAAATGATTATAGAGTTGAATGTGAAATTCTAAAGGAAAAAGCAGGTAAAAAATGGGTTGAGTCTGATAGAATATTTACTCAAAAAAATGGTAACCCAATGTCACCTGAAACAATCAGTAAATGGTTTCCAAAGTTTATACGAAGAAAAAAATTGCCTTATACCAAGTTCCATGGTTTAAGACATATACATGGAAGTATATTATTAGCACTTGGTTTAGATCCTGCATCTGTTTCTGAGCAATTAGGTCATGCAAACCTTCAGATGTTATTCCAAGTTTATGGTCATAATATAAGGAAAAACTCTAGTGAAGTTGCTGATATTATGAAAAGCGCTTTACTGGATGATCTTAATAAAACTTAATTTGAGCCTATCATTTCTTTGATAGGCTTTTTAAATTTTAAATTAATAATATTTAATTAAAAATTTTCTCATAAGTGGGACTCTCAATTCCCACATTCTATCATTTTCTTTTACTAATTCTCTAAGTTT
>JBDMZA010000665.1:0-4485 GCA_039770155.1 Clostridiales bacterium | reverse complement strand
TATTTATTGTAATGTATTTTAATTTATTAAGTATAATGGATATCCAAAAATTAAGCTCTAATTCTCAAGTATAAATTATCATGATTTAAACGAACTTCATAGGTATTATTTTTCGAGGAGGTAAAGTATTATGCAAAGAAATTTAAGTAAGAACACTTTAAAAAAAATGAATATTTTATTAGTTATTATTTTTGTTGTTTTTTTGATATCAACATTATATGTTTTAAAGTTAAATGCAGCTCCTTTTACCATTGACAACTATATAGTAGACTATAATGTTCAAAATAATTGGGGAAATGGTGCTACAGTAAATGTAACATTAACTAATAATGGATCAACTATGCAAGGCTGGAATGTAGAGTGGATATTTCCAGAAAATCAACAAATAACAAATATGTGGAATGCTTCATTTTCTCAAAATGGATCTTCTGTAATTGTTACAAATGTTTCCTGGAATGAATCAATTCCAACAAATGGTAATGTTACATTTGGATTTAATATAACATATAGCGGGTCAAATACAACACCAACTGACTTTATTGTAAATTCAGAATCTGCTACTAGTTCAGCACCTGTAAGTGTATCACCTATAACTACAATACCTATAACTACACTACCTGTAACTACATCACAGGTAACTAGCTCACCTTTAACGCCAAATACAGATAAACTATGTGCACTGACTTTTGATGATGGACCTGATACGCAACTTACTGCTTTAGTACTTGACAAATTGGATAAGCATAATGTGAATGCAACTTTTTTTATGATTGGTCAAAAAATAAATACTTCAACAAGTTCAATTGTTCAAAGAGTTGTTAATTCAGGAAATGAAATTGGAAATCATTCCTGGGGTTATAGTAGCATGAATAACATGTCTACAGACGAAATAAAAACTTCTATTAACAACACCACTAATGCTATTCAAACATATTCAGGAACTACACCCAAATTTTTCCGACCACCAAATCTTTCTACAAGTAGTCTAATGTATAGTTCAATTGATTTGCCATTTGTAAGTGGAATAATTGCGTATGATTGGGATCAATCAACAACTGCTAAACAAAGAGCAGATGCAATAATAAATTCGATTAGAGATGGAGCAATAATACTCTTACATGATGTTCAACCTTTACCACACCCAACACCAGAAGCCCTTGATATAATAATTCCTGATCTTAAAAGCAAGGGGTATGAATTTGTAACCTTGAGTGAACTGTTCACGAGAAAAGGTATCACACCAAGTACCACAACAGAAATAATGTATGTATATGTAGAATAATTTACTATTATTTCACAAGAACTATATGAATTTAAAACCCCTATAATTTATAATTCAAGAGTTTTTTGTTTATAGCAAGTTCTACTAAGGAGAACCTAAAAAATAAACTCAAATTCTTTTCGTCTGAAGTTCGCTTAAATCATGCGAATTCATACTCGAGAATTTGGGTTTATTTTTTGGATACCCTAAGGAATAGTCTAAAAATTATATAGTTTTTTTTATACTCATATTTTATATTGTTAAGTGTTTCGCTTGAATATAATATGAACTTAGGAAATCCTAAAAAATAATATCACATTTTTAAAATGTATATCTATTTTTTGGCTATCCCTAAGACAGAATCAAAAAGTAAACTAGTCAACTTTTTTTGAAAATCCGTTAAAACATCGATATTTTCAGAAAAAAGTTGTCTTATGAAATTTTTGATTATGCCTAACATAATAAAAATTAGAAAGAGGTACAAGATTTATGAGTATAAAATTTGAAATTTTAAATTCAAATCATATAGAAATTGTTTCCGAGATAGCATTAAAAGAGTATTATGAAGAAAAATCAAAAGTATCAATTTTGCCAGAAGAAAATTTTTATGAAAGCATCTGTAAATTAGTATCAGAGTTAGCAGATCACAAATTAGGAGTTGTTGCCGTCGAAGGTAAAAAAATTCTAGGATTTTTGACTTGCCATAAACCTATCAAAAATTACTTTGGTAAAACATTGGGAACATTCTCCCCAATTCACGCTCATGGAACAATTAAAGAAAATAGAAAAAATATCTATTCCTTATTGTATCAACAGACTTCAAAGATATGGGTAAAACAAGAAATTTATAGTCATGCTATAGCTCTTTATAAACATAATGATGAAGCAGTAAGTAGTTTCTTTGAAAATGGATTTGGCTTAAGATGTATAGATGCAATAAGAACTGTCGAAGCAATAAAATCAAAAGATTTTCCAGACATCAATTTTTTTGAATTAAGAATAGATTCTATAGATAAATTAGTCCCTCTAAAAAATAATTTAATTAAACATTTACAGGAAACACCAATTTACATTCCTTTATTTTTTAAAGTAGATGAAGAAAAAATGAGAAAAAATAATAGTGAAAAAAATTCACGTTATTTTGTAGCTGAAAAAAATGATAACATTATTGCATACATTGAAATTATGAATTCAGGTGAAAATTTTGCCTGTACAAGCACTAATATGAAAAATATTTGTAGTGCATATATGTACCCAAAGTATAGAAATAATGGAATTTTCACTAAGTTGATTTCTTATTTAATGGAAATTCTTGATAAAGAAGGATATAAAAAATGTGGAGTTGATTTTGAAAGTTTAAATCCAACTGCAAAAGGATTTTGGCTTAAGTATTTTACTGCATATACATATTCGGTTGTTAGAAGAATAGATGAGAGAATAAATGATAATTGATTCTGTCTTATGCCTTATTATGAAAACTTAAAAATAAAGCTACAAATTCGTAGCTTTATTAAAGTTAATATAAACTTACTAAGGATAATCTAAAAGTAATACCAAATTCTTTTCGTCTGAAATTTGCTTAAATCCTGCAAATTCATACTTGAAAATTAGAGTTTATTTTTTAGATATACCTAATATATGAAAAATTATTTACTCACCTCTATTGTAATTTCTGATATTTTTACTTCCTGGCCAACTGAATATGCAATTAACTTATAAGTTGTGGTCTTATTTGGTGTAACATAAACAGAACCCGAAGTATCAATATCTTCCAAAATGTATCCATCTGATGTTGATATAAAAGAAGATGATACATTTTCAACATCCCAAGTCAATTTAACCAATTCACCTACAGTAACATTGTATGAACTTGCATAAAACTTTTTAATGTTAGTTTCACTAGGATCTTTAACTTCGACAATTATTTTTGCAGTTACTTTAAGACCATTTTTACCTACAGCAGTTAAAGTATAAATTGTTGTGTCTTCAATAGTTAAATCAATTTTTCCTGATTCTAAACTAGATAATTCAGTTATATTATTATCAGAATCTGTTAATGTTGATTCTACAGCATTATTAATACCCCAGTTTAATGAAAAAGTTTCTTCTGCTTCTACAGAATACGAAGTAGATTCAAACTCTGATATTGATGCTTGATCCATATCTTCTTCAGCTTCAACATCAATTGTTATCGAAGTTGTTAAAGTATTTCCTTTTACATCTGTCGTATTAAGTTCAAAAGTTCTAGTTTCATAAATAATAACCATTTTTGATCCTGAACTATCAACTTCTGAGTACCAATTATCGGTTAGATAATCTAGTGTAACTTTTTCAGCATTATCGACTGACCAATTTAAATATACTACACTACCTTTTGGTACCAATGTTCTGTCAGCAAAAAATTTATTTATCTTTACTTCAGCTATTCCTTCAGACTTTACTACATTTATTGTAATTGTTGCTTTTTCAATTTCATCATTTGCTGTAGCCGTAAGAGTATAAGTAATTGTTTTATCTGGACTAACTATTACAGTTGATTCTTTATTACTTATTTCAACATTATTTCCATCAGAATCAATCATTTCAATATCTTTTTCATTTCTAACAACCCATGTTAGTTCAACATCGGTATCAGGAGATATTGAATATTCACTAGCTGAAAAACTATCAATTGCAACGCTTTCAAGATTATCTGTTACTTTTACAGTAATAGATTTTCTAATGCTTGTATCATCATCTGAATAAGCAACTAATGTGTATGTAGTTGTCTCCAGAGGAAATAATTCATAACTGCTAGACAAAGGGAAAATTATATCAGGTAATTTTTCAGGACCTTCAATACTTATACGCTCCGCTCCTGTCACTTCCCACTCCAAAATAACGGAATCGCCTCTGGTAATTTCAGTTTTACTAGCTGTTAAACTAATTATTTCCTGAGTATCAGCAGCATATGATGTTAATGATAAAAAACTCGTCATCAAACAAAAAATGCATACAATGATTCCCATCTTAAAAACAAAATATTTTTTAACCAAAATATTACCTCCTTTCATTTATTTATTATTGTGTACATTTTATTTTGAAATAAATATATTGTCAATTTGAGTATTATAAATCTAATAATTATATTTTTTTAATAAATAAACATAAATTATTTTTCATTTTAAAAAAAACTATATAAAAAGAGTTATAAATTTGCTATTTTTTTAATACATAACTTTTAT
>JBDMZA010000664.1:0-4460 GCA_039770155.1 Clostridiales bacterium | reverse complement strand
ATTATTTGGCATATTTCAAATTTAAGTATAATTCTTTAAAAAAAATATGTTTTATTTTAATTAACTATCAATGGTCAATAGATAATGATTGGATTTATTTTTATTTCTTCTCTATTTAAAATAGAAATTCTTAGATTATACTTGTGAGCAATATTATTTTTGAATCAGATATAAATATCTCTAATTTATACAATAGAAATAAATAAATACAAAATACTAATAAATAATGTATATTATATAATAATAAAATATTAGTTGACAAAATACGATTAAATTGTATAAAATAATACATGTTCAGACAATGAACATGGGGGGATGCTGTGTGGAGAAAAAAGGATGGTATGCAGTATTTGTAAAAACTGGTGAAGAAGATAATGTTAAAGAACGACTAGAGTATAGACTCAAAGATACATTTAATTTATTTGTACCTAAGCGAAAACTTATGGAAAGAAAAAAAGGTGTTTGGAAAGAAAATATTAGAACACTTTTTCCAGGTTATGTACTTGCAAAAGGTGAAATGGATGATAATAAATACTATGAATTTAAAGAGGTTCCAGGCATTATAAAAATGCTTTGTAGTGATACAAAACCTTTAAAAATAAGAAATGATGAAATAGAAGTATTGGCAAACCTTATATGTAATGGTGAAACAATAGGTTTTTCAAAAGTATTTATAGAAAATGACAGAGTTGTGATTTTAGAAGGTCCATTAAAATCTATGGAAGGGCTAATTAAAAAAATTGACAAAAGAAAAGGAAGAGCTAAAGTAAAAATTAGTTTTTTGGGTGAGGGAAGAACTGTTGATTTAGGTGTTTCAATTCTTGGGAGAACATAAAAAAATAATGTTGTATCATATATCAATTTGATTTGCTTGAATATCAACTATTAAAAGTTTGATAATATAAAGTTTATTTTTATGGTGTTTCGGCCTGTAAAATATTTCGAAATTACTTAGGAGAACCATTACCTGAGTTCAAAACTGTATCATTTTTGGCTTTTGCTTTTCTTGCAAATTATTTCAAAAAATAAATCTTAAAAAACTGTATTCTTTTCGTCTAAAATTTTAGGCTATCTTAAAAGTATAATCTGTAAAATAAACTAAAGGCATATTTTAAATTTGAAATATGTCAAACTAAATTAGGAGAGGTTTATTTCCATGAAAAATGAGTTGGAGATATTAAAGTGGCTTGAGAAAAATAAAAATATAACACAAAGAGATATATCTAATAGAACGGGAATTTCTCTTGGAAATGTCAATATAACAATTAATAAATTAATAAATAAAGGAATGATTAATGTTGAAAGAAGAAATTCTAGAACAATAAAGTATATTGTAACTCAAAGAGGTATTAAAAAGAAAACAGAGGAGTTATATAAAAATATAATTTCTTCATATAAAATAATTGAAAAATTTAATTGTAAAATGGAAATTTTTTTTAGAATGGCAAATGAAGATAATTTAAAAAAGAAATTTTATATTCTATTTGGTTTAAGAGATGAACTATTAGGAATAATTGAAAAAAATATGATTTTAAACAGAATTAATTACAGATGTATTGATGAATTTGAAAAATTGAACTGTTTTATTAATGAAAAAGATTATAAGTGTAAAGAATTTAATGATTTAAGTATATTGGCTTGGCATCCTGACTGTACTGAAACTTTATTTAGAAATGATATTAAATACAATAATATTTTAGAAATATAAAATATTATTTTGCTTTATTTGACTTGATATGTAATGAGATATATTGACAAAAATTAAAGGAGTGATTTATAAGTGGATACAAAAATTTCAAGTGACAAAATTGAGGTTGTATTGAAAAATGAAGAACTAGAAGAAGATGTTATTTCTTTGAAGGAGATTATTGAAACAATAATAAAGGGAAAATTTAAAATATTGTTATCAATTTTATTGTGTTTATCAGTAGGCTATGGTTTTGTTATACACTCTAGAGTTGAACTAAGAGAAGTAAAATCAATAATATCTTATAACTATGATGGAATAGAAGAAGGTAATGACCCAGAAGGAAAGAAACTTGATACTTCGTTAATAAAAACTCCTGTAATATTAAATAAAGTAATAAGTAATTTGAATTTAGAAAATTATGGTATTGATTCTGAAATACTTAGAAATAGTATAAAAGTTGTACCTATAATACCTGGAGATATTCAGCAAAAAATTGATGAAATTATGGAAACTAAGAAAAATTCAACAAGTAAGGATAATGAGGAAGAAAAAGAATTTAAATATTATCCTAAGGAATTTGAAGTGGTATTAACAGTTCCAAGTAGTTCAATATCAAAATATAAGGGCGAACAAATTTTAAATGAAACAATAAAAAATTATAGTAATTATTTTTATATGAGATATACAAATAGAGAGATTCTGGCAAATATTGTTCAGGATATAAATTATGATAAGTATGATTATGCAGAAATTTCTGATGTTATTAACAGACAAGTAATTTTATTGAATAATTTCTTATTACAAAAAGATGAATTTAGAAATGATACTAAGTTTAGATCTAAAACAACGGGAATGGCTTTTCAAGACATAGTTAAGTCTATATCTGTTATTGATCAAGTAGATATAAATAAAATGGATTCTTTAATAAATATTTATAATCTTACTAAAAATAAAGGTAAATTGATTAAACTTTATGAATATAAAATTCAGAGATTGGAACTATCAAAGGATAAAAAATATGATGAATCAGCCATAGCATCTGATATGATGAACAAATTTGAGAGGAAGAAAAATGTATTATTCTCATCAGATACAGAATCAATGGAATCAGATGAAGTAACTGATGAAGGAGATGAACAATCATATTATTCAAGTTTGGCAGACAAAAGTCTTTTGGCAGGAGTCGAAGCTAAAAATAACTTACATGATATAGATTATTATACTAGTCTTATAGAAAGACTAAATAATGATACCATTCCAACATCTCAAAAAAAGAAAGTAGAAAAAGAAGTGATTACTATATCAAAGGGAATAAATGAAAAACTGGAAAAATGGATTAATATTTCAAATGATACAGTAAGCGAATTTTACGAAACAAACTTTGATAATTCTATAATTAAAAGAAGAACCCCTTCAGAAACATATGTATCCGGACCTAAAGAAAATATTGTATTGGGAATATCACTATTGGCTGGATTGCTTATTGGATTAGTCATAACTTTATTGTCAGAATATTTGAGAAAAGATGAAAATGAAGGTGAAGTTGAAAAATTAGTTAAAGTCAAGAAAAAATTAAGCACAGAATTGGTTTAGGCAGTCCTAAGGATAGCCTAAGGAGAACCTAAAAAATAATACCAAATTCTTTTCGTCTGAAGTTCGCTTAAATCGTGTGAATTCACACTCGAGAATTAGAGTTTATTTTTTGGATATCCCTAAACCAATTTTTTTGAAGTTTACTTAAAACGTAGGAATTTATTCTCTAGAATGTGAATTTATTTTCGGTATGTTCAGAAAAAAATTGTCTTATGAAATTTTTGATTCTGCCTAATACAATACTAAAGAAGATTAAGGAAAGGATGAATGCAATGAATGGAGAATTTTTAAAAAAACTGCTTAATATTAAGTGGATTAAATCATTAAGTGATAAACAAATAGGAATAATAAAAAAACTCTTAAATGATATTTTGAAAAATAAGAATAAAATAGCTATTATGGTAATTATATCTTGTATATTTGGAGTTATATATTATAACTTAAAAAATGAATACTCTTCAACTGTTACTACTACACTTTCCTATAGTTATAAAGGTATTGAAAAAGGACTTGATCCTACAGGAAGAAGTTTGGATACAGATATTATTAAATCTGATTATATATTAAAGAAAGTGATTAAAGATTTGGGTCTTGAAGAACATAATTTAGATATTGCTAAGTTAAAGGAAAATATTAATGTGGTTCCGATAATACCGCAAAATATTGTAGAAACAGTTAAAATATTAGAATCAGAAAAAGATCTAAATATCAATGAGTCATCTGAAAATTCTTATTATCCAAGTAAATATAAAGTTATTTTAAACATGCCTAAAGAATATGATTTAAGTGATGATAAAACTGAAAACATATTAAATAAAATAATTTATAATTATAAAGAATATTTTTATAATAAGTATTCTGATAAGGATACATTAGAAAACATTATAGGTACTATAGATTATAATATTTATGATTATCCTGAAATCTCAACAGTTATTAATAATCAGATATTTTTAATTAATAACTTTCTAAATAATAAATTAAAGACCGATGAAGGTGAAATATTCAGATCTAAAAAAACAAATAAATCATTTAACGATATTGTAGAATCTGTAAATGTATTACAAAGTGTTGATGTTGATATGATGGATTCAATTATAGGTTCTTATAATTTAACAAAAGATAAAGAAGAATTGATTAAACTTTATCAACACAGAATAGAAAAACTCGAATTATT
>JBDMZA010000663.1:0-2573 GCA_039770155.1 Clostridiales bacterium | reverse complement strand
GATAGATTGTATATTAAAAATTTAATTAAGTATATTACATCAAGTTATCAGGAACGTTTTTATATAAATTCATTTACAGAAAAAAATATATTTTTAAAATATCTAAATGAAGAAACTGATAAAATTGATATCCTATTAATTAGTTATATGAATTATAGTGATGATATATATAGTGAAAAAATTAATACAATGATAGTTTTAACTGAGGGGAATATTAATAAAGATTTTAATGGAGTTAAGGCTATTAATAAATATCAAAGGGTAAGTAGTTTAGTAAGTGAAATATTAAACATTTTTTCTGAAAGCACTCAGGAAGAAGTTTATTTGCCTGTAGGTGAAAAGAAAACTAAGATTATAGGAGTTTATTCTATATCAGGAGGAGCAGGAAAAACATCAGTTTCAGCTGCGGCAAGTATAATTAGTGCTAGAAACAATAAAGAAATATTTTATTTGAATTTGGAAAGTATAAATTCATCTTTAAGATTTTTTGAAAGTAATTCAAATCACAGTATTTCTAAACTTTTCTACTATATAAAGGAAAGAGATAAAAACCTACAGTTAAAAATTGAAGCTATAAAATCTGTTGATACAAATTATAATGTTCACTATTTTCAGCCACAGGATAGTGCATTAGAACTGGATGATTTAAAACCAGATGAACTTACATTACTTGTGGATAAATTTCGACTAATGGGTCAGTATGAATTTGTATTTATAGACATGAATAATGCATATGATAATAAGAATATAGAGTTAATTAAAGCTTGTGATAAGGTAATTGTATTACTGGACTATAATCCTATATCAGATTATAAAGTTAATATCTTTGAAAGAGAGATAGATATTTTATCAAATAGATTAGGCATTAATATATTTGATAAACTGATGCCAGTAATAAATAAATTTAATCCAAATATGTATAGCAATTATCAGGAAAGAGCTATCCTGCAAAAAGATATAAATGTAAAAATACCATTTGATATTGAGGTTTATTCTCAAGGATTTTTAAGTACTATTAACAATAATGAGTCTTTATTTACAAGAGGTATACATGATTTGTTAAATAAATTATTGTAGAAAATAAATCTCAATTTGCAAATATAAATTCGTATGACTGATCATTTCACTTTAAACTATTAATCTTCAGTGTTATTTAAATTTAAGCGAACTTCAAATGAAAAGAATTTAATATTATTTTTTAGGTTTTCCTAAATTAGTGGAGGAAGAATGGATAATAAGGAGTCTTTAACAAGTAAAATAAAAAAAATAATTTCAAATAAAGTTGACTTTAAGAAAAAAATGACAGATGAAGAAATAAAGGAAATTATTTTAAATGAGGTTTTTGAAGAATCAAAAAATATTTATTTATCTGTATATGAAAAACAAGATATTGTTAATAGTGTTTTTAATTCTTTTAGAAGATTAGATGTTTTACAACCAATACTTGATGACGATACAGTTACAGAGATTATGGTAAATGGTTATGAAAATATATTTGTTGAAAGAGAAGGGCGAGTAAAGAGAGTAAATGTAAAATTTGAAAGTAATGAAAGATTAGAACAAATAATAACAAATATAGTAGGTAGTGTTAATAGAGAAGTTAATGAATTTAAGCCAATAGTAGATGCGAGATTAAAAGACGGTTCGAGGGTAAATGTAACATTAGCTCCAATTGCAATTAATGGACCAATTTTAACTATAAGAAAATTTTCAAAAGAAGTTATGACAGTTGATAAACTTATAAGATATGGATCTATTACTAAAGAAATATCAAATGTCTTAAAAAATTTGGTGAAAGCAAGATATAATATTTTTATTTGTGGTGGAACAGGTTCAGGGAAGACAACTTTTTTAAATGCTTTATCAAACTTTATTCCAAATGATGATCGTGTTGTAACTATTGAAGATTCAGCAGAATTACAAATAATTGGTATAGATAATATTGTTAAACTGGAAACTAGAAATGCTAATACAGCAGGTACAGGGATGATAACAATAAGAGATTTAATTAAAACATCCCTTAGGATGAGACCAGATAGGATAATTGTTGGAGAAGTACGTGGAGCAGAAGCTTTAGACATGCTTCAAGCAATGAATACAGGTCATGATGGTTCACTTTCAACAGGTCATGCTAATTCATCTCAGGATATGCTTTCAAGAATTGAAACAATGGTATTATCGGGAGCAGAGTTGCCATTAGAAGCTATAAGGCAGCAAATAACTTCGGCAATTGATATTATAATAAATTTAGGCAGACTAAGAGATAAGACGAGAAGAACATTAGGGATAAGTGAAGTAGAAGGATATAAAGATGGAAAAATAATTTTAAATAGTTTATATAAATTTGAAGAAGAAAGCGAAGCAGAAGATGGAAGGATTATTGGTGGACTAAAGAGGACAGAAAATAAATTGATTCACACTGATAAATTAAAAGTAGCAGGTATTTCAAGTGATTTTTAAGGAGAAGATATCATGAGTCAAATTGATAAAGGTTTAGAGGATTATAATAATTATAAAATGTCTATCAAAGAATATATTTTTTATTCAATCTTGGCAGCAGCATTTATATTTGG
>JBDMZA010000662.1:0-3127 GCA_039770155.1 Clostridiales bacterium | reverse complement strand
GATTAAGTGTCCAGTTTTATGTAAAGGTAGCAGATTAAGTGTCTAAAGGTAGCAGATTAAGTGTCCAGTAAAGAAGCTTAAAGTACTAGTATGACTTAGTTTCATGTATTGAGTAAATACTTTTAACATATATCTTAACATATATGTTAACTAAATATTTGGGTGCGTTGCTTACGCCTCACCCAATATTTAAAATAATATATGAGTAGTTAATATAAGCATTAACACATACTAACGTATGTAAGAAAAACCAATTATCAAAAGTAAGATTTATATTTTAAGATATCTTTTCTTACGTTAGTAAGTGTTAGCTATCTTTAACCTAAGTTATAAAGCTTCATTGTACGATTGTACGTTTATGTACGGTATTGTACGCAATATTCAAGCACAGTTATAAAGCTTTATTGTACGATTGTACGTAAAATAAACAATAAGTCTTCACATGTGCATATATATAATATAAAAAAACAATAATATTGCGTACAACTGTACAATGCATTGATATAACTGGAATATAACTGGAATATAACATCAATAGAAAAATGCAAACAAAAAGATTAACAAAAGTAAGATTTATATTTTAAGATATCTTTTCTTACGTTAGTAAGTGTTAGCTATAAAAAGATGTATGATTTTTTGTGATGTTTTGTGATGTTTTATAATATTTTAAGACTAAAAACTTGTAAGTATTTATATTAGTAGGATATACATAATATTTTATAATATTTTATGATGTTTTATGATGTTTTGCAAAAACCTTGTAAGTATTTGTATTAGTATAATTGGTGAACTTTATGATGTTTTTTTTAGTAAAAGTAAATGTTTATTTGAAAATATAAATAATAGGTTTTGATACAAAAAACTTAAACATATATAGTTATTCAGATACTAGCAAGCACTGAATTTGGGTACCCAATTTCCCTAAAATTTGGTAATTAAATATTAGGATAATCCTAAAACCTTAAAAAGAAACTACTATTTTACGTTTTTACAATTATATGTAATTTGCTGTTATATGTCGGATATTAAAGAATTTTAAAGCTAAATTAATTAAATTACAGCTTTTAATATTTGTCGACATGCATGCAAATACAATATAATATAATATATAAATTTAATGATGGGGTGAAGCAATGGAAAAAAAGGGGAAAAAAAGATTTACAATAAGAATACCAGAAAAACTAATAAAAGAAATACGAATAGAAGCAGCTAAGAACGACAAAAAAATAGGGGAACTAAGCGAAGAAGGTTTGATCTACATTGTTAATAAATATAAAAAGCTCGAAAAGAATATCTAAGGGGATGAATAAAGGTGAACGAACAAAAGGAAGAAAATAACATTAATATATGTAATTTGCTGTTATATGTCGGATATTAAAGAATTTTAAAGCTAAATTATTAATTTCAAATACGTCTACATACACATAGATTGATATAGATCAAGTAATATTATATAATTTATATCAATGAAAAAATAAATTGAGGTGGTGTCATATGTCAGTACCAGAAAATAAAATAAAAATGTCAACCAATTTAGATAAAGAACTGTATAAAAAATTAAAAGAATTATCTAAAAAAGAAGGCAGACACATGAATTATTTCATTGAGAAAGGTATAAAAAGGATACTCAAAGAACATGAAAATGTTAAAGAGGAGGAATAAAAAAAGTGAATGAACAAAAGGAAGAAAATAACATTAAAAGGTTAATAACAAAGGATATTGAAGAACTAAAAAAAATTCCCAATATGGAAATTGAGGAAGCATTAAAAGAATTAAGAAAATATACAAATGAGGAAAATATAAAGAACTACAGAAAAAAACTATCAGAAAAAAACATTAACAAAAAAAATGTACTAAAAGACATCATCAATATAACAATACTACTTAATCACTTAATAAAAAAATACGAATTAAAATTTAACTCCAAGGAAACAGCAAGCATTATTGGATATACGGTCGAATTATTTAATAATGAATCAAAACAAAAAAGAAAACCTAAGAAAGAAAGAGTACCTAAGATTAAATCAAAAGAGTATGGAAGTATTCCAACAAGTGAATTATCATCTAATTTAAAAGATGAATATAAAAGTACTGGCATAGACGTAAGCAAAAAAGAAATACAGACAGAAAAAAAAGAAACAAAATCTGGGGAACTTTCATTAAAAAAATATTGTGAAGAAATAAACCCAAATGATATTAACTTAAAAGAATCTGATTTATTAAAAAGATATCCTACAATTGCATTAGATAGGGAAGGATTACAGCTATATTTTGCTATTTTAAACACATATATAACAAATGTAAAAAACAAAAACTATGGAAAAACACTAGAAATTAGTATGAAAGATTTACATAAGAATATTTTATGTAAGAACGACCATTTAAGAAAAACAGATATTGAAAAATATAGAAGTTTACTTAACTCTATAGGTTCAAGGAGGATAACATTTTCCGCTCGCAATGCAGAAATAAAGCCATATTCAACGAGGAAATTTAAAAAGGTTTGCGGTGAAATTGACACTTATTTATTAATAATAGAAATTTTCACGGATGAAGAAAACACCGAACAATCTATAAAAGTAACACCATCGGCTTATACTTTAATGGAACTAGAACAAATAAAACAAGTAAGTAATTTTTGCCCGAATGAATTTTTATCGCTAGATTTTGATAGACATGAGAACATATTTTATTTCGGGTTATACCTTGTAAGAATCCATAACTGCAACCACCGACATAAAGTAAAAGGAAAGTCTATTTGTAATAAAACTTATGCATGGGAAAATGATTTGTTCCAAATTGTAAAAAAAGCTTTACCAAATTATAAATTTAGAAAACTTGAAGAAGATTACAAAGAAACAAAAGAAAAGAAAAAATACATATTAAGAAACATAGAAAACCCACTAAATGAAGCTATATCAATAATGGAAAAGAACGGATATATTTTAAAAACAAAAACAAAAAGAGTTGAAATTGACTATAGAAGAGCTTTTGATACAAATATGATAAAATTTATTTTTAATTATGATGCAGCAAAACTATTAAAGCCAGTATTTAAGCAAAACACAGAGAAAAAATAATCTTTGCAAAATGGGGGAAGTCTGTCTACTTTTTATATCAAATCGGG
>JBDMZA010000661.1:0-12280 GCA_039770155.1 Clostridiales bacterium | reverse complement strand
TCAAAAATTTCATAAGACAATTTTTTTCTGAAAATATCGATGGTTTAACGAATTTTCAAAAAAAGTTGACTAGTTTATTTTTTGATTCTGCCTAATTTTTATAATAAAAAGGCATGTTTGGAATAAAATATATTTTACTCCAAACATGCTAAGGGATAGCCAAAAAATAAACTCTAATTCTCTAGTATGAATTCGGTATTATTTTTTAGGTTCTCCTAAGGGATATATGAAAAATTTTTAATTCATTGTTATTATTACGGTTTTTGTATTACTATCCCAAGATACTTTTGCACCAGTACTTTCTGCAATAAATCTTACAGGTACAAGTGTTCTACCTTCTTTTACTATTGCTGGAGAGTCAAGAAAAACTTTTTCTCCATTTACAATAGCTGTCTTATTACCTATTTGAAGTGATATTTCAATATCATCATTTATACCAGTAACTGTTTTAGTATCATTATCCCAATAAACAGCCATTCCCAAAGCTTCAAATATTGCTCTTAATGGCACAAGTGTACGATTTTCTTTAATTATTGGGTTAACTTCAAAATTAAGTTTAGTACCATTTATTTTAACTTTTATTTCGTTAGGGTCTTCGCTTGAATTATTAGTATTTTGATCAATATACTCATATCCGTTTTCAGTTTCTATAAGTATGTTATCTTTTTTATTTTCTTCATCAAAATCATCTAGTGTTATATCTATAAAATCTGAATATGAATCATTTTGAGCTATGTCTGTAATTTGAAATCCATATAAGTATTCACCAGCAGGTAATGGTAAATAATCAAGTTTTAATTCATCTTTAACTGTAAATTCTTTTCCATCTAAATAACCATAATCTTCTGTTTCTTCGTTTTCATAGTAGTATTGAGGAATTATCTTGTCACCATTGCTAATTTTAATTAAATCTTTATCAGGAACATTTGTAGATTCATCAATTCCTTCCCATGCACCTATTATATGTCCGTCTGGATACTTTTCACTATATATTGTAATTAAATCAACTTCTACATTATTTAATTTAACAGGTATTGAATACTCATAGAAGGACTCTTCTTCATCATAATCTTCTAAATACATAGAAATAAAATTGCCATTTAATGTAACACTATAACCTGTAAAATTATCTTTAATTAAGCCTGTTTCATAATCAATAAAAACATCATTATCCATTGATAAAAATATTACTTCATCTTTTGATTCGTCACTGTAAGCACCTAAGATAGAATAAACTTCAGCAATTTGTCCTAGTTCATCTTTGTCAATTTTTACTTCTAACAAACTACCATAGTCTTCATTATCACTGTATTCTTGATCAGTTTCATCATAGTTAGGATCTTGTTCACTAGTGTCAGGATCAGTTTCTTGATTATTTGTTGTAGTAGTTAAATTAGGGGTATTGTCTTCAAATTCAATTGGAGTTGAATCGCCTAAGATTTTTTGTGAATATTCATTTATGTAATTTTTATATGTATTTGAAAAATCTATATTTTTATAGATAGATAAATTATTGCTAAAATTTTCTTTGTCTTTATATGGAAAGTATATAGAAAGTCCATTTGCATTAGGTTTTCCAGGGCTTTTTATATTATATACTACAGCTTCATTTATAGAATTGATCAACTGTTGAGATACTTCTGGATAGTTTTCTAATGTATTTTCAGCAAGATTAGCTAAATCAACCATATCAGTGCTTCCGTCTTGTGGACTTGAGCCATAATCTTCTGATTTACTTCTTGCTTTAGCAGTGTAATTAAATTTTTCTGGTATTTCAATGTCATCTTGTAATTTGCTTATATAATTATCTAGATTTGTTATAACATTTGATATTTTTGATAAATCAGTTACAGATAAAGTTATTGCATCACTGGTAAAGGAGTCTTCTGCTTGAAATTTAAATCCGTCAGCAATTACCTTACCTAGATCAGCACCTTCAATTTGAGGATTTTTATTAATTGAGTCAATAATTGGAGTATAATTCCATCCATGTCCCGGTTCTAATTCCTCAGAAGCTACAAAATAATTAGCATAATCTTTAAAGGTGAAAGCTGTTTCTAAAGTTGCCATTAAACATGCATCAAATCCTACAACTTCAAATTGATTTCCTGTTTCATTGTAACATTCACTCATAGCTGTTTTGATTTCGTCAAGAGTTAGAGATGTATCTTCATTAATTTCATCATATCCATACCCATTAACAGCTCCTGCTCCATGATTCCAGTATATTAGAGCATATTTTTCGGCTGGATAGTTTTCCATTCCCCATATAACAAAATCTTTTAGGGTATCAGGAGATCCCATGCTTTTATTTCCTATACCATCTTTAATCAGTGTAATGTCATTTTTTTCAACTTTCCAACGTTGGTTTTCTGTGTTGCTTATTTTATTTGTTTTCCATTCACTAGTACCACCCGTTTCTAAAATTATGTTGACATTTTCTGTTGAGCCTATTTGCATCATTTCTTTTATATCAGATGTTGCAGCCTCTGCATCGGGTGCGCTTTCTAAGTCAGATCCGTTTAAATAGACAAAAAATGTGTATGGAGTTGTTAGAGGTTGAGCATAAACAAGTATTGATAGAGTGGAAGAAAATAATAAACATAAAATGATAAGACTTGATAAAAGGCTTTTAATACTTTTTTTCATTAAAAAAGGCCCCCTTAGATTTTATTTAATTTGCTATAAAGATTGGGAATGGAATTGAATAAAAATACTGATATAATTATTATAAATCATATTGCGAAAAATGTCAAAATTTAAGTAAAAAGATGATTGGATTATTCTGACAATATAAAATTTGATTTTTTTGATTACATTTAAAAATGGAGTCAAAAAATCTTGACCCCATTCTTTAGAAGATAACAAAAAATAATAAATTATTTTATATTAGGTATTTTAGTTTTTTCACCTTTATAATTTTTTAAAATATATTCATCTTCGTTTTTATCCATGATATAATAATCTGGCATTAGAGGTATTTTACCAATATTAGTTGCAACTACACACATTGGTTGAGCTAATCCTGATACATGACCTCTTATAGAATCTCTAATTAATTCAGCACCTTTTTCAACAGGAGTTCTAAAATGATCAACTCCAGGGGCAGGCTCGCAGTAAAACATATAATAAGGCTTAATTCTTACTGAAAGTAATTTACAATGAAGGTCTCTAAAACTTTTATTATCATCATTTATACCTTTTAGTATTACACCTTGATTTCCTACATTTATTCCACATGTAAGTAATTTATATATGCCTTTGGCTGTTTCTTCTGTTATTTCTTTAGCATGATTACATTGAACATTAACCCAAATAGGAACTTTATGATATGGTTTTAAAATATTCATCAAATTTTCTGTTATTCTGTGTGGTAATACAATTGGTAATCTTGTGTGAAAACGAATCATTTCTAAATGAGGTATTTCTCTTAACTTTTTGATTAAATATTCTATTTTATCATCACCTAAGATAAAAGGATCTCCTCCAGTTATTAGAACATCTCTAATTTCTTTATGCTCTCTTATCCAATTTAATCCATCATCTACATCAAATTTTAATTTTAGATTTTTATCAACAACAAGCTCTCTTCTAAAACAATGCCTGCAATAAATTCCACAAGTTTGAACTACAGTAAATGCGACTCTATCATGATATTGTCTTGCTATGCTATCAGGTCTTTTTTCTTCAGTGGATCGATTTTCTTTCCACATTAAATAGTCTTTCATCCCATATTTATTTTCTTTTTCTAACATGGATGGTACTACTTGTCTCCGAATTGGACAATTTGGGTCGTTTGGATCCATTAACGAAGCAAAATACGGAGTTGTACCCCACTTTGTTTTCAATTTAGTAATTGCTTCTCTTTCAGAATCTGTAATATTTATATACTCTGATAGTTTTGATATTGTATTGACTTGATTTTGTAATTGTAGTTTCCATTCATCCATAAAATTCACTCCATTAGTTTATTTTTAAATAATAGATAACCATATTCTTATTTTAGGTTATCTTAGGATAGCCTGAAAAATAATATCCGATTCTTGTCGCATGAAATTTGCTTGAATCGTACAAATTCATTCTCGAGAATACGAATTTATTTTTTGCCTATTCCTTAATACTATAATAAAATATAAAGGTTGATATTTTTAAAATGTAAAAATAAGCCTTTAGGTATTTTATTTAAATGTATAATTATATTATAGGTGATTTAAACAACACTGTTTAAATAAGATATTTTCAATCATTGAAATATTAATTAAAATTTGGTAATACAATTGTATCAAAAAATGTTATTTTCTTAAAGACAATTTTTAAATTTTAATGTGAATTTAAAAAATTGGAAATGAATAAATGTATATTTTAGAACAATGAAGCACATGATTTTATTATTTTTTAGGAATTCCTAAGTCGTATTTATAATAATTATCAACATTTTCTTTAGTAACAATATCTACACCTGTATCAACAAATGGGGGAATTACAGAGTCATCAGGTTCTATTCCCTTTTTTATATAATCATGATTTAATTTAAACAAAAAATTCATAGATTTATAGCCCATAGAGTAGGTACCTTGAGCTATTGTAGCTGATATAACATTACTTTTAATATAATCTAATGTACCATTGTCTGTATCAAAACTTACGATTTTAATTTTTTCAATCTTGTTTAGTTCTCTTACAGCAGTTGCAGCACCGACACCACTTGTTGAATCTGTACAAAATACACCTTTAATATTATTGTTTGACTGTAGAATTCCTGAAAGTTCTTTAGCTGCTTCTGTTTGATCATGTCTTCCATTACTTATTTTTACTACCTTAAGATTAGTATATTTATTTTTAACAGCATTTACAAATCCTTTGGTTCTCTCTTCATGATTTAACTGAATGGGTAATGTTAAGATTACGATATTTCCTCCATTTTCACCTAAAAGTTCAGATAATACTTTAGCTCCCTTTTCTCCAGCATAGCGATTATTTGTAGCTAAAAAAGAATATCTGCCACTATTGGGAGAATCTGCATCGAATGTTACAACTGGAATTCCAGAATTAATTGCTTTCTTTATGGATGTTTCAAATGCATCGGGATTAATGCAGGATATAGCTATTCCAGAAGGGTTTTTTGCTATTATTTGGTCTAATATTGTGATTTCCTGATTTACATCATATTCAGGACTTCCTGTATAAATTGTTTTAACACCAAATGCTTTGCTTGCGTTTTCAAATCCTGAATAACAATTTTTCCAGTATTCTATACCAGATAAAAAAGTAATCATATAATATTCTTCATTAGAATATTTTGATTCTATCAATGGAGAGGAAGCCTTATTTTTTATAATAATAAAGGATGATAAAAAAACTAAAAGAAAAAAAGAAATAATAATTAAAATCAGATTAGATTTTTTTATAAAAGAACTCATTTTTAATGAAGCTCCTTTCTTTTTTTCTGATTTACAAAATCAATTGTAACTGCTAAAAGAAGTATTGCCCCATTTACAAAATCTTGCCAATAAACAGGAACGTTTAATAAAATTAAACCATTATTTATTATATTTAGTAAAATCACACCTAGTACAGCTCCTATAATAGTTCCTTCTCCACCACTTAGACTTGCACCTCCTATTACAGCAGCAGAAATGCTTCTCATTTCGGCACCAATGCCAGCTGATGGAGTGACAACAGTAAACCGTGCAGTACTTAATACGCCAGCAAGTGCAGCAAATAAAGCGCATGAAACATATACAATAATTTTAATTTTTTTAATATTTATACCTGATAAAAGTGCAGCTTTTTCATTACTTCCCAAGTAAAATACTTTTCTAAAAAAATCTGATCTTCTAAGTAGATAATCACAAATTAATGTTACTAAAAAAATTACTAATATAACTATAGGTACTTCTCCTATTCTACTTTGACTAATGTTAGAAAATGATTTTGGTACACCATAAAGTGATATAGGAGAACCCTCAGTAAGTATATAAGATAGACCTCTGGATATTCCTGCAATGGCTAAAGTGGTTATAAAAGGATTCAGACCTATTTTTCCGATAAAATATCCATTTATAAATCCAAAAGATGTACCTATTAGTATAGAAATTATACATGCAATCCATATATTTACTCCGTATAGATAGAGCATTCCACAAGTAATTCCGCTTAATGACATTATTGAACCCACAGATAAATCTAGTCCGCCTGATATTAAAACTATAGTTACGCCAATTACTATTATTACATCAGATGATAGACCTATAGTTGTTGATATTAAGTTGTCCTTGGTAATAAAATGGGGTGAAGCTATAGCAAGTATAATTGAAATAAATATTATACTTATTAAAACAGTCATTTCACGAATAGCTGATAGTTTTCTGTAAGTTACAAGCAGATTATTTTTGAATATATTATTTATGGATTCTTTCATAAATTATTGTCCCCTAACTTTACCATATATTTAATGATTTTGTCTCTAGATAGATTTTCTCTTGTCAATGTTTTTGAAATTTCACCTTCATATAGTACTAAGACTCTATCACACATTCCTATTATTTCGTTAATATCAGATGAAATCAAAATTATAGAGGAACCTTTTGTTACAAGTTCATTTATAATATTATAAATATCTACCTTAGAAGCTATATCAATTCCTATAGTAGGTTCGTCTAAAATTAAAATTTTTGATCTTGAGATTATCCATTTTGCTAAAGCTATTTTTTGTTGGTTTCCACCACTTAACTGTGATATATTATCATAAAGATTTGCATACTTTATATCTAGTTTTTTTGTGTATGTGTTTGTTAATTCTTTTTCAAAAGATTTATCAATAAAATAACCATTTGAAATTCTTTTTAAATTTGGTGCGGTGATATTAAGAGGGATATTAAGATATAAAAATAAACCATCTTTATATTTATCCTCACTTAAATAACCGATTTTATTATCTATTGAATCTATTGTATTTTTTATATTAACAAATTTATTATCTAGATATATTTTTCCTGATTTTATTTTATCAATTCCAAAGATACAACGTGCTAGTTTGGATTTTCCTGAGCCAGCTAAACCTGTTATACCAAGAATTTCTTTTTTATATAGATTAAAGTTTAAGTTTTTAAATGTCTTACCAGATGTGAGATCTTTTACTCTCAAAATTTCTCTACCATGTTGTATATTTAATTTTGGATATCTTTTACTATAGTCCATGCCTGTCATTAAATTGATAATTTTATCTTCGCTTAAATTTAACGTTGCACTGGAAAAAATAATTTTGCCTTCTCTTAAGATTGATATTCTGTCACCAATTGCATTCAAATCTTCTATTCTATGAGATATGAAAATAATTACAGAATTTAGTTTTTTTAATTCCTTTATTATATTAAATAAAATTTTAGATTCATTTATTGTTAATGATGAAGAAGGTTCATCCATAATAATAATTTTTGGTTTGTTAACATATGCTTTAGCGACTTCAACTAATTGTTTTTGAGCAAAACTAAGTTTTTTAACTTTTGTTTTGCTGTCTAATTTAATATTAAATTTTGCAAATAAATTGTCGCATTCAGAACACATGGATTCAAAATCAATAATTTTTAAGCTTAGTATTGAATATTTTTTTGATTCTAAAAAAATATTTTCTGCAATGGAAAAGTGATCAAATAATGAAAAATCTTGATGAATCATTGAAATACCAATTTTTTTTGAGTCAGCTGGAGAGTTTATTTTAACTTCTTTATTATCAATATATATTTTTCCATTGTCTTTAAGATAAAAGCCTGCAATGATTTTCATTAAGGATGTTTTACCTGAAGCGTTTTCACCAATTAACACATGTGCTTCACCTTTGAAAAATTCAAGATTAATATCTCTTAAAGAAAAAAAATCGGATATTTTTTTGTTTATATTTTCTAATTTTAATACTGGATTCATTTTTAAATACCACCTTCAAAGGAATTAAATGCAGTAAATAATTGGATTTCATTTTCAAAAAAGTAATTTTTGTATTTATCTGGAATTGAAGGATTGGTTATTATTTTATGTGCGGATTTTATATCAGCAACTTGAGAAAAAGCTATTTTATCAAAACATTTGTAGTGTGATACAATTATTGTTTCTTTAGTTATTTTCAACATTTCTTGTAAAGTTGAAGCTCTTTCTATGCTCTGTACAGTATATCCTCTTTGGGTAGTTATACCATCTACTTCTATAAAAGCTTTTGATACATAGAAATTTCTTATATTTTCTTCAGTTAGTCTTCCAGAAAGAGTCATAAATGATGAATCTAAATCTCCACCCGGTAGTATTATTTTTATATTAGAATTTGATGATAATTCAGAAGCAATATTTAAGTCGTTTGTTAAAACGGTTATTTTCTTTTTAGTTAAGATTTTTTTTGCTATACATAAATTGGTTAAGCCAGGACTTAATATAATTACATCATTTTCTTCAATCATATGTGAAGCAATTGAACTGATTTCAACTCTATCTTCATGATATGGATCTTCAATAGTATAATCATCATCTATAGGAACACTTTCATTTATAATCGCTCCTCCATGAGTTCGCGTGAGAAAATTTTTTCCTTCAAGCTTTTCAAGATCTCTTCTTATAGTAACTTCGGAAACATTCAACATAGTACTCAAATCTGATACATTAATATGATTTTTATCTTTCAATATTTCCATAATAATTCTTATTCGTTCAGCTGCAAACATTATATCCCCCTAAATTAATTACTAAAAATATCAGATATAATTTTAATTTAATTAAAATCCTGTAAAACAGGGGTTTTATATAAAATAAAAATTTGTTTAAGGCAGAATCAAAAAATTGTCTTATGAAATTTTTGATTATGCCTAATCTATTACAATAAATTATATCCCAGTTTATCTAGTTATACAATTACTCTTAGGAGAACCTAAAAAATAATACCAAATTCTTTTCGTCTGAAGTTCGCTTAAATCATGGGAATTCTCTTCGTCTAAAATTCGCTTAAACCGTACGAATTCATACTCGAAAATTTAGATTTATTTTCAATAGATTAATCATAGTAGTAATAGACAGTTCGTATTGATTTTTAGGCCTGCCTTTTGTATTTTTGAATTTGTGTGAATATGATTGAAAATGAAGGGAAATAATCATATGCTAAAAGACATTAGTTTTATTTATGTATATTATTTGGAAAAATTGACTTTTAGTATAAGGAATTATAGTGATATTAGAAAAAAATAACTAAAAAAATTATATTCTTGTGATAAATGAAACTAAATGATATAATACGAACATAAACGTAAAATAAAATTCACATTACCTTATGAATTAATAACTCTATTTTTAAAAAGCTGTTTAAAACTCTGATTATTTCTATACAAATCAGAGTTTGCAGCTGTTATTGATTAATATAATTTGAAAGGGGAGTATATTTAATGAAAAGAATTATATCAATTCTTTTATTGAGTGCAATAGTATTTGCATTTTCAGCTTGCGATTCAAAAGGAGATAAAAAAACTATAGGTATATCAATGCCGACAAAATCTTCACAAAGATGGATTGATGATGGAAACAATATGAAAAGTGAATTTGAGAAACTTGGTTATGAGTGTGACTTACAGTATGGTGAGGATGTAATAGAAAATCAGGTTTCACAAATTGAAAATATGATAACAAAAGGTATGGATTGTCTTGTGGTTGCTGCAATAGATGGAGAATCATTAACTGATGTTTTAGGCAAAGCAGCAGAAGAAGAAATACCAGTAATAGCTTATGACAGATTAATTAAAAATACATCTAATGTAGATTATTATGCTACTTTTGATAATTTTCAAGTTGGTGTACTTCAAGCAAATTATATAGAAGAGTCTTTAGATTTGAAAAATGAAAAGGGTCCATTTAACATTGAGCTTTTCGCAGGCTCACCAGATGATAATAATGCATATTTCTTTTTCGATGGTGCTATGTCAGTTTTAGATCCTTATATTAAAGAGGGAAAACTTGTTGTTAAAAGTAAGCAAACTGATTTTAAACAAGCTGCAACACTCAGATGGTCAGGAGAAACTGCCCAAGCAAGAATGGATAATCTTTTGAGTAAAAACTATACTAAAGATAAGGTAAATGCTGTATTATCTCCTTATGACGGAATAAGTATAGGTATAATTTCTTCTTTAAAGGGATTGGGTTATGGCACAAATGACCTTGATATGCCTATTGTAACAGGACAAGATGCTGAATCTGCTTCAGTGAAATCAATAATAGCTGGAGAACAGACACAGACGGTTTTTAAAGATACTAGAAAATTGGCAAAAAAAGCAGCTGAAATGGCTGACTCAGTATTAAATGACAAAGAACCTGAAGTAAATGATACAGAAACTTATGATAATGGTAATAAGGTAGTACCTTCATTTCTTTTAGAACCTGTTTCAGTTGATAAAGATAATTATAAAGAAATATTAATTGACAGCAATTATTATAAAGAAGATGAATTGAAATAAAAAGCTTATAATTTAGGATTACATATATTAGAGAAAATAGCTTCAAAAAATTTTTTGATAGCTATTTTCTTTAGTAAGGGATATCCAAAAAATAAACACTAATTCTTGAGTATGAATTGGGTATTGTTTTTTAGGTTCTCATAATCTGTTTATTTAAAGGGGTGTGACGACTTTGTCTGAAATAATTCTTGAGATGAAAAATATAACAAAAATATTTCCTGGAGTAAAGGCTTTAGATAATGTAAATTTAAAAGTGGAAGATGGCGAAATCCATTCTTTGGTAGGAGAAAATGGTGCTGGAAAATCAACATTAATGAGTGTTTTAAGTGGAGTATATCCACATGGAAGTTATGAAGGAGATATTTTATTTAAAGGTAAAAGATGTATTTTTAAAAACATAAAAGAAAGTGAAAAATTGGGGATTGTAATAATACATCAAGAATTAGCTTTAATACCATATTTATCAATTGCAGAAAATATTTTTATAGGAAATGAAAATTCTGTTGGAGGAATTGTAAATTGGAATATAACTATAAGAAAAACTAGAGATTTATTAAAAAAAGTTGGATTAAATGAACAAACAAATACATTAATAACAAATTTGGGGATAGGTAAACGACAATTAGTAGAAATAGCTAAAGCGTTGTCTAAAGAAGTTAAATTACTTATACTTGATGAACCAACAGCTGCACTTAATGAAAAAGATAGTGAAAATCTTTTAAATCTTTTAGTTCAATTAAAAAAACAGGGAATATCATCTATTTTAATTTCTCATAAATTAAATGAGGTATCTAAAATATCCGATTCGGTTACTATTTTAAGAGATGGAAAAACAATAGAAACTTTAAGATCAAATGAACATTTTGAAGAAGATAGAATTATAAAAGGTATGGTTGGAAGAGATTTGGTCAATAGATTTCCAAATAGAGAGTCTGTAATTGGCGATAAAATTTTAGAAGTGAAAAATTGGACTGTATTTCATCCTTTACATGAAGGCAGAAAAATAATAGATGATATAAGTTTTAATATAAAAAAAGGTGAAATTGTTGGAATCGCAGGTCTTATGGGAGCAGGAAGAACTGAATTGGCAATGAGTATTTTTGGAAAATCTTATGGTAAAAATATATCAGGTAAAGTTTATAAAGAAGGTAAGCTAATTGATACATCTACTGTATTTAAGTCTATAAAAAATGGTTTGGCATATGTAACAGAAGATAGGAAAGATTATGGATTGGTTTTAATAGATAATATTAAAAGAAATGTTGTTATGTCTGATATTGGTAAGATATCTAAATTTTCTATTGTAGATAATAATAAAGAGATTCTTGAAGCTGAAAAATACAAAAAAGAATTAAATATAAAATGTTCCAGTATACTACAAGATACAATGAATTTAAGTGGGGGAAACCAACAAAAAGTAGTTTTAAGTAAATGGATTTTTACAGATCCCCATATTTTAATATTGGATGAACCTACAAGAGGCATAGATGTGGGAGCAAAGTATGAAATTTATACTATAATCAATAGACTTTCAACTGAGGGAAAAGGTATTTTATTTATATCTTCAGAACTTCCTGAAATACTAGGAATGTGCGATCGGATATATGTTATGAATTCTGGAAAAATTACTGGTGAGCTTAGCAAAGATGAAGCTACCCAAGAAAAAATAATGAAAAATATTGTTAATATGAATCAGGAGGTTAGAGTATGAGTTTAAAGAAGGGATTTAACTTAATAAATGATCTAATAAAAAATAATATACGACAATATGGAATGATTGTTGCTCTAATTTCAATAAT
>JBDMZA010000660.1:0-9685 GCA_039770155.1 Clostridiales bacterium | reverse complement strand
TAATAATTATTAAAATAAGTAAATTATGCATTATTATAGATATTATTATTAGTTGAAGCTGTTTATGTTAATATGATAAAATTAGAATCGTTAAGTGAAAATTTAAATTAGGGAGTTATTTTTTAGGCTATCCTTAGTTTTAGGTAGAATCAAAAAAATAAACTAGTTAACTTTTTTGATTTTGTCTAAAGGATGATTTTTTTGATATTCCTTGGAAAGGATAAAAATTATAGATGCAAAAAAAATTATACATAACTGAAAAACCTTCAGTTGCATTAAATTTTGCAGAGGTTATTGGAATAAAGTCTTCAAATTATGATAGAAATAAAGGTTATTTAGAGAAGGATAATAGTATTATAACTTGGTGTTATGGACATTTAATTACAATGGCTTATCCAGATGAATATAGCAAGGAATTTAAGCAATGGAATCTGGATAATTTACCCATAATACCGAAAAATTATAAATACAAAATAATAGATGATAGCGGAATAAAAAGGCAATTTGAAACAATTAAGAAACTTATGAATAGAGATGATGTGAAAATCATATATTCATGTACGGATAGTGGAAGAGAAGGTGAGTATATTTTTCGGTTGGTTTATGATCAAAGTAAGTGTAAGAAGGAAGTAAAGAGGGTATGGATTTCTTCTTATACAAATGAATCAATATTAAAGGGTATAAATGAAGCAAAAGATATCAGTGAATATGATTTTTTAGGAAAAGCTGCATATAACAGGGCAAAAGAAGATTGGTTATTTGGTATGAATTTTAGTAGAGTTTATTCAGTTATTTTTGGTAATAATGTATCATCTGTTTTAAAAGAAAGCAGAGGAACAGCTATATCAGTTGGAAGAGTTATGACATGTGTACTTGGTCTTGTAGCTTTGAGGGAAGATGAAATAAGATTTTTTAAACCTGTAAAATCATATGGAATAAAAAGTGAATTCGAATCAGAGAACTCAAAAATAGTTTATATAGGAAAGTGGGAGCCGAAAAAAGAAGTTGGTGAAGAAAAAAGTTATTCAAAAAAAGAAGTTGATAAAATAATTGATACTATAAAAGGTAAAACTGGCAAAATAATAAATGTTAGTAAGAAAAAAACACCTGAAAAACCTCCGTTATTGTTCAACCTTTCAGAATTACAGTCAGTAGCAAATAGAATATATAAAATACCTGTAAATAAGACTTTAGAAATAGCACAGAATTTATATGAAAAAAAATTAATTTCTTATCCTAGAACTGATAGTAAGGTTTTGACAGAAGATATTTTTGAGGAATCATTAAAGACATTGAAAACTTTATATAATAGTAAAAATTATAATAAATATTTAGTTAAAATTAAAGAAAAAGGTAAGTTGCCTATTAATAAAAAAACTAAAAGGTATGTGGATAACAAAAAAGTAACTGATCACTATGCAATAATTCCAACTTATGTAGCAGCTAATTTAGATAAAATGGATAGTGATACAAGAAAAATATATGATTTAATTGTAAGAAGATTTTTAGCTATTTTTTTTACTTCAGCTATATTCTTTAATATTAAAATTGAAACAAAAATTGGAGAAGAAATTTTTGTTTCACATTCAAAAGAATTGATAGATACAGGATGGAAAGAAGTTTTTGACTTAGGTAGTAGAAAAAATAATTCAAAAGATTCAAATTTAAATAAATTATTAAAAGGTGAAAATAGTATATTACTAAAGTGTGAATTGGATGAAAAAGAAACAAAAGCCCCACCAAGATATACAGAGGGGACATTAGTTATTACAATGGAAAAAGCAGGTAAATTTATTGAAGATGAGGAATTAAGAGAGCAGATTAAAACTTGTGGTATTGGTACATCTGCTACAAGAGCAGGAATAATAAAAAAATTATCTGAAATTAATAAATATATACAAATAGACAAAAAGAGTCAAATTATAAAACCTACTTTAAAAGGGGAAACGATTTATGAATTGATTAAATTAACTTCTAAAAAACTTTTAAACCCAGAATTTACTGCAAGTTGGGAAAAGGGTTTGATGAAACTTGAAAATAATGAAACAAGTGAAGATATATTTAATGAAAAATTACATAATTATATAAAATCAACTATAAAAAAATTAAAATTATGTGAAGGAAATGTTAATTTATTTAGACTTATGAAAAATAAAGAAAACATGAAGAATGAATTTCAAAAACAAAAAACACAAGGAGTGGTGACAGAATGAAACCAGTAATAAAAACAAATAATCCGAATTTTTCATCAGGACCATGTTCAAAAATTCCAGAATTTAGATTAGAATTATTAAAAGATGCACCTATTGGAAGGTCACATAGAAGTAAAATAGGAAAAGAAAAATTAAAAAAATCTATTGATATGACAAAAGAAATATTAAAAATACCAAAAGATTATTTAGTTGCAATAGTACCCGCATCTGATACAGGTGCCATTGAAATGGCAATGTGGAATGTTTTGGGACAAAGAGGAGTAGATGTTCTTTACTTTGAATCATTTGGAAATGCATGGGCAAATGATATAAAAAATCAATTAAAATTAGATAATGTTAATTATATATTTTCTGAATATGGAGAACTACCAAATTTTAATATGGCTGATTTTAATAATGATGTTGTATTTACATGGAATGGTACTACAAGTGGTGTTAAAATACCAAATGGTGAATGGATTTCAGATAATAGAAAAGGGTTAACAATTTCAGATGCAACATCTGCAGTATTTGCTATGGATATTCCATGGAAGAAATTAGATGTAACAACATTTTCTTGGCAAAAATGTCTTGGAGGAGAAGCTGCACATGGAATGTTGGTATTATCTCCAAGGGCAGTCGAAAGAATTGAAAATTATACACCAAATTGGCCAATACCAAAAATATTTCAATTAAAGAAAAAAGGAAAAATAAATTTAAGTATTTTTGAAGGTTCTACGATAAATACTCCTTCAATGATATGTAATGAGGATTACTTAGTTACTTTAAAATGGGCAGAATCTATTGGAGGACTTGATGGACTTATAAAAAGAAGTAAAGATAATTTGAATATTTTAGAAAAATATGTAGAGGAAAATGATTGGATTGATTTTTTATGTAAAAATAAGGAGTATAGATCAAATACATCAGTTTGCTTTAAACTCAACCTAGAGGATGAAAAAATAGAAAATTTAATTAAATTACTTGAAAAAGAAAATGTTGCTTATGATTGTAAATCATATAGAGATGCCCCAAAGGGACTTAGATTTTGGTGTGGACCTACAATCGAAAAAGAAGATTTAGAAAAACTCCTACCTTGGTTAACTTGGGCATATAATGAAGTTCAAAATGAAAGGTAATGATTTGTGGTTAAAGGAGAAGCCGATTGCCCATAGAGGATATCATTTTAGAAATAAAAAAATTCCTGAGAATTCATTAGTTGCTTTTGAAAATGCAATAAATTGCAATTTTGCTATTGAATTGGATGTGCATATATCAAAGGATTTAGAGATTTTTGTATATCATGACTATAATTTAAAAAGAATAACAGGGATTGATAAAATTATTGAAAATACAACTTATAAAGAACTTAAATCATTGAATCTATATGATACTAATTATAAAATACCTATTTTATCAGAAGTTTTAGAATTAGTAGATGGTAAGGTTCCATTACTTATAGAGATTAAAAATAAAAGGAAGATTGGTATTTTAGAGGAGAAACTTTGTTTGCAACTATTAGACTATAATGGTGATTATGCTATCCAATCATTTAGTTTTGATGTAATTACATGGCTAAAGAATAATGCTCCAAATATAATAAGAGGACAGTTAGTTAAAAATATTAATAAAGTAAGAGATAATGTATTTTTATATTTAAATAGTAATATTTTGAGAAACGATAATAAGCCAAGATTTATGAGTTGCAATATTAATTATATTCCAAATTGGATAAAGCAGAAACGATTAAAGAATGAGATTTATTTGTTGGGGTGGACAGTAAAAAATAATATAAAAATTAATAATATTAAAAAAAATTTTGATAATATTATTTTTGAGGGATTCAGACCAAATATTGAAAAATAATGGGAAATAATTGGTTTAAATAGTACAAAAAAATACTTACTTTATTTGCGCGAATACAATATAATGTAGTGGTGGAAAAAATAAATACAAAATATTGTATAGGGGGGATTTTTTGAATTTAACTGAGAATTCAATAAAAGTACTTGAAAAGAGATATTTAACTAAAGATGAAAATGGGAATTTTTTAGAAGATGTTGCAGGATTATTTAGAAGAGTTGCTAAAACAGTTTCTGAAGCTGATGTTGAATATGTTTCTAAAAAAGAGTTAATTGATATAGAAGACGAATTTTATGATGTTATGACTAATATGGAGTTTTTACCTAATTCACCAACATTAATGAATGCAGGAAGACCTTTGGGACAATTAAGTGCTTGCTTTGTATTACCTATAGATGATTCAATGGATGGGATATTTGAATCTATTAAAAATGCTGCATTAATTCATAAAAGTGGTGGAGGAACTGGTTTTAGTTTTTCAAGATTAAGACCTAAAAACTCAACTGTTAAAACTACAGGGGGGGTAGCAAGTGGTCCTGTAAGCTTTATGAAGGTTTTTAATTCTGCAACAGAGGCCGTTAAACAAGGTGGTACCAGAAGAGGTGCCAATATGGGAATTTTAAAGATCGATCATCCTGATATATTAGAATTTATGGAATCAAAATCTCAAAACACAGAAATTACAAATTTTAATATTAGTGTAGGACTTACTGAAAATTTCATGAAAGCTGTTGAGCATAATACTGATTATGATCTGGTCTCACCATATAATAATAAAGTTCTAAAAAAATTAAATGCTAGAGAGATTTTCAATAAATTAGTAAATATGGCCTGGAAAAATGGAGAACCTGGAATTATTTTTTTAGATAGAGTAAACCAAAAAAATGTAACACCACTATTAGGAGAAATTGAAAGTACAAATCCATGTGGAGAGCAACCATTATTACCATATGAGGCTTGTAATCTTGGATCAATAAATTTAAGTTTAGTTATAAAGAATGATGAGAATGAAATTAAAGTTGATTTTGAGAAGTTAAAGAGAATTATTAGAACAGCAGTACATTTTTTGGATAATGTTATAGATGTGAATAAATATCCACTTCCTCAAATAGATGAAATGACAAAGAGTACAAGAAAAATAGGACTTGGAGTTATGGGATGGGCTGATTTGTTATGTAAGTTAAATATTTCATATAATTCACAAAAAGCTATTGATTTGGCTGAAAAAATTATGTCTTTTATTCAAGAAGAATCTAGAAAAGTTTCAATTGAATTAGCGGAAAAAAAAGGTGTATTTTCTCAATTTGATAAAAGTATATATAAAGATTTGGATATAAGAGTTAGAAATGCAACAAGAACGACGATAGCACCAACAGGTACATTAAGTATAATTGCAGGAGTATCAAGTGGTATAGAACCAATATTTGCACTTTCATATATCAGAAATGTTATGGATAATGATGAGTTATTAGAAGTAAATCCTATTTTTGAGTCAATAGCTAAAAAAGAAGGTTTTTATACTGAAGAACTGATGAGAAAAATTGCAAAAAAAGGATCTATAAAAAACATTGATGAAATTCCGAAGGAAATACAAAAAGTTTTTTTAACTGCCCATGATATAGAACCTGAATATCATATAAAAATGCAAGCAGTTTTCCAAAAATATACAGACAATGCAGTATCTAAAACCGTTAATTTGCCAAATAGTGCTAATAAAGAAAAAGTAGAAGAAATTTTTATGCTTGCATATAAAACAAACTGTAAGGGCGTTACAATTTACAGAGATGGAAGTAGAGATATGCAAGTATTGAATATAGGAAAAGTTAAGGGCAAAGATTTAAATAAAACTAAAAATGAGAGTGAAATTGTTAATGGTTCAAATAAAATTGTTCCAAGACCAAGACCTGGTATTACAACAGGAGTTACAGAAAAGGTTAAAATAGGTTGTGGAAATTTATATGTTACAGTAAATTATGATGATGATGGTATATGCGAAGTATTTACAAACACAGGTAGAGCAGGAGGATGTCCTTCTCAATCTGAGGCTACTAGTAGACTAGTATCTATTGCTTTAAGATCTGGAATTGAAGCTAAATCATTGGTTGAACAGTTAAAAGGGATAAGATGTCCTTCAACAATAAAACAAAATGGTTTAAAAGTGTTATCTTGTCCAGATGCTATTGGAAGGCTTATTGAGAAGGTTGCAATTTTAAAGGATAATAATACAAAACAGCATGAGATAATTAAAAATAATGATAACAGTATTAATACTAATGAATTAAACATAGTTAAATGTCCTGAATGTGGAAAAGAAGTTGAACATGAGGGCGGATGTGTTGTGTGTAGAGAATGTGGATTTTCAAAATGTGGATAGGGACATCCAAATGAATAAATATTTATTTGAAGCTATTTGTTTCGATATGTTATAATAATTGTGATAAAATGAACCGAAAATAGAGAATATTTATTCGGTTTATTTTTTTTAAAATCCATTAAAGCATTGATATTTTCAGAAAAAAGTTGTTTTATGAAATTTTTGATTGTGCTTTATACCTTAAAATAAGAGGTGATATATATGAATAGTAAAAATATAAAAAGAAATATAAATGATATATTATCTGGTAATGAAAATAAGTTTAAAAAATTTTATGATGAGGAAAATGGAACATTAAAAATTGGAGATAAGAATTTGTTATTAACCACAAGCGAGTTTTCCAGAGATAATTTACTAAGAGAAAGTGATCCATATATATTAGGTTGGAATGTTGGAGTAGCAAGTTTTAGTAGTATGATCGCAAGAGGGGTTAATCCTGTTTATTTTTATCATACTTTAATAATATCTGATAAATGGAATAAGCAGTATTTGGAAAGTTTTGTTATGGGTATATCAGATGTAGTAGAAGCTTATGAAATTCCATTTATAAGAGGAACTTATCATTTGTCAGGAAAATGGAGATTTAATGCATCAGTTTTGGGGGTTATGGATAAAAAATTACTAAAACCAAATTTGGCTGTGAAAGGTGATAGTATTTATATTACAGGGTATATTGGGAGAGGAAATGTTGAAGCATTTTTGTCAAAAAAAATAAAAAACAGGGGAATAGAACGTTTATCAAGAACTTATAAAAATAGATTTAGAATAAGAAGAGATGAATCAAATTTAATAAAAAATTTTTCAGAGGCTTGTATTGACACAAAAGATGGGTTTATTAATAGTTTAAATAGATTTGTAGATTTAGGTAAAGTAGGTTATAAACTAAGTAGTATTCCATATGTTAAGTCTGGCATATTAGCAGTTAAAATGTTAGAAATACCGAAGGAGTTATTATTAACTGGCAATTTTGGAGAATATGAGCTTATATTTACAATAAAAAAAGAAAGAGAATCGGAGTTTTTAAAAACAGTCAGTCAAAATGATTTAAATATATTTAAAATTGGTACTATTGTAGAAGAAGGTATAAAAGTTTTTTTTGAAGATGAAAAAGAGATAGACTTTAGCAATAATAAGAATAGTAAAGAAATTGTAAAAGTTAAAGAGTATAAAGCATTTCTTAAAACATTTTTTAGAAATAATTTTAAAAGTTGAATTTAGAAAGGGAGTTTTATATGATTATTAAGCAGTTGAATGTTGGATATCTAGATCAATTAGCATATATTGTAGGATGTAATAAAACAAATAAAGGGGTTATAATTGATCCAGGAGGAAAGGTTGATAAAATTCTAACTGAGGTAAAAAATTATAATTTAGATATAAAATTGATATTAAATACTCACTCACATATCGACCATACATTAGGAAATGATTTAATTAAGAAATCAACAAATGCCAAAATAGTTATTCATAGATTTGAAAAAGAGTTAATTGATAATGGAGAAAATATTTTTGATATACCTACATACAAATATGCACCATCTCCTCCAGCTGATATTATTATTGACAAAGAACAGGATTTAATTGTAGGTGATCTAAAGATTAGAGTTATTCATACACCAGGGCATACACCAGGTGGATTATGTTATTTAATCGGAGATAATTTATTTACAGGAGATACTATTTTTGTTGGAGATACTGGTAGAACAGATTTACCAGGTGGTGATAGAAAACTATTGGGAAAAACATTGAGAAGAGTAATGAAAATGTTTGATGATGATGTAAGTATATGGCCTGGACATGATATTGGTAAAAAACCATTTTCAACAATAGGATATGAAAAAAAGCATAATATTAATGCTAAAGAATATGGTTTTTAATGTAAGGGACATCCAAAAAATTAATTGTACAATTATTATTACGACTTATATTTACTGGAGTGAATTCTTAAATGAAGAAGTTTTTTTCAAAATTTAAAGTAAACATAATTGTTTTTTTTATTCCTGTATTCATATACTTATTAACATATATTATATTTGGAGTATATCCATTTAAAGATAAGATTATTTTAATCAGTGATATGTATTCTCAGTATATTCATTATTATATATATATTTACGATTCAATAAGCAATTTAGATTTTTTTTCGCTTATATATTCTTGGAATATTGGACTTGGGAATAGTTTTATAGGATTATTTTCTTCTTATTTATCAAGTCCCTTAAATTTAATTATATTACTGTTCCCAAAAAAAAACTTAACAGAAGCTATATTTATTATAACAATATTGAAAATAGGATTTTCGGCAGTTTCTTTTTCTTTTTTTTTAAACTATCTACATAAAGATAATAAAAGTTATTGTATTATTTTTTCAGTACTGTATTCACTTATGTCTTATATGGTTGTCTATTCATTTAATATAATGTGGTTAGATTCTGTAATATATTTACCACTTGTTGCAATGGGTATTAATAAAATTGTAAAAGAAAAAAAGTTTATTTTGTATTGCATAAGTTTATTTTTAACAATTATATCAAATTATTATACTGGATATATGGTATGCATTTTTAGTATATTATATTTTTTAATTGTATATTTTTCAGTTAATGATCTTAAAGATGTAAAAATATTTTTACATAGATTCAAACTTTTCATTATTTCTTCTTTATTAGCAGGTATTTTATCTTCTTATTTGATTATACCTACTTATTTTTCTTTGAAAAATACTAATTCTTTTGGATCTGGAAATTTAGAGATGAAAGCAAATTATGATTTTATTGATTTATTTAGTAAAATGATTATTAATTCTTATGATACATTGACTGTAGGATTACCAAATGTATATTGTGGTTTAATTGTTTTAATATTAGTTCCATTATATTTTTTTAATACAAAGTATTCTATTAAAGAAAAAATCTTATATTTTATTTTTATAGTATTCTTAATTTTTAGTTTTAATATATCTGCTTTTAATATTATTTGGCATGGTTTTGACTATCCAAATTGGTTTCCATACAGATATTCCTTTATATTTTCTTTTATATTATTAAAATTAGCATTTAAAGCTTTTGTAGAATTGAAAAATATTAAATTTTTTATCATTGTTGGATATACATCAATATTAATACTTACAATTATAGTGATACAAAAACTTGATTATGATTTCATAAATGATATTTCAATTACTTTAAGCATATTAATTATACTTGTATATACAACATTATTAAGTCTATTTAAAATAAATTTTAAAAAAAATATT
>JBDMZA010000659.1:0-6967 GCA_039770155.1 Clostridiales bacterium | reverse complement strand
TATAATGAAACAGTACTCAGTTTAAGGTGGGTAAATGACATGAATTGCCTTCGTTGTGATTCAAAGTGATTCAAATAATGTTATAAAGAATGGACATGATAAAAATTAATTTTTTAGGTATTATACAATTATTATTTTTTTATAATTATATAATCAAAAAATCTATAAGTTAATAAATTAGAATTCTACGAAATTATATACCCATACTAACTCCAAGTAATTTAGCTTTATCAAGTAATTCATCATCCAGTGATATATTTTTGTATTTTCCTGCAACTTCTTCAAGAGGTGTAGAAACTGTTACTCCATTTCGTATTGATATTGTTTTTCCATAGACATCATTTGAAATCATTTTAGCAGCATGAACGCCTAGTGAAGTTGCTAATAATCTATCGTACGGTGATGGAGTTCCTCCTCTTTGTTGATATCCTGGTATTGTAACTCGTGATTCATAACGGGTTTCTCGCTCGATAAAAGCTTTTAGTCTGTATGAAACAGTAGAATATTTTGATTTTAATCTGTATTCTTTTAATTCTTTTTTGGTTAAAGTTTTTTCATATTCGCTAATTACTCCTTCTGCAACGACAATTATTGAAAAGTCCTTTCCTTTTGACCTTCTTTTTTCAAGAGCAGATATAATTTTTTCTTCCTTATATGGTAATTCTGGAATTAAAATAACATCTGCACCACCTGCTATCCCTGAATATAATGTTAACCATCCTGCTTTATTACCCATTAACTCAACTATCATGACTCTATCATGTGAATCAGCAGTAGTATGTACTCTGTCAATTACGCTGGTTGCAATATCTATAGCACTATGGAATCCAAATGTAACATCAGTACCACAAATATCGTTATCAATTGTTTTAGGAAGTACTACAACATTTAATCCTGATTCTCTAAGTAGATTAGCATTTTTATGTGTTCCATTTCCACCTAATATTACAACACAATCAAGTTTAAGTTTTTCATAAGTTTTAATCATATTTTTTACTTTATCAATATTATCTTCTTCAATTACTCTCATTTTTTTATATGGAGTTCTGGAAGATCCTAGTATTGTTCCGCCTCTAGTTAGAATACCAGAAAAGTTAGAAGTTTTTAGAGGTTTGTAGTTTTCATAAATGAGACCTTTAAAACCATCAAGTATTCCAATGATTTCACAATCGAAGATTTCGTAAGAGGCCTTTGCAACACTTCTTATTGCAGCATTAAGACCAGGACAATCACCACCGCTAGTCAATATACCTATTCTTTTCATTCTATTTCTCCTTGTAATATAAATGTCTTAATTTATATTATATACTATTATATTGTTTTTTTAAAAACTATTTAGGAGAGCCTAAAAAATAATACCGAATTCTTTTCGTCTGAAGTCCGCTTAAATCATGCGAATTCATTCTCGAGAATTAGAGTTTATTTTTTGATTCTGCCTTAATGGTTATGATTCATATTGATGAAAAATCTAAATGAATTAGGTTATATAAATTTAATAATGCCGATATAGTACATAGACCCTTAGATTTTTTTTAAACTTGCTTTATAATATTTTACTCGCAAGGAGTTTTCTATGATAAAAATAGCAGGTGCTATAATGGTTATTATGATTATTATATTAATTTCAGGATGTACACAAAAAAATAATTCTAATTTAAAAGTCGAAAATGGTGTTTTGGATTTATCAAATTGGTCTCAAAAAAAAGATAAAGTTATAAACTTAGATGGAGATTGGGAGTTTTATTGGAAACAACTTCTAACCCCTTATGATTTGAAAAACAATAAAGTTAAGAAAAAGCCAATTATGACTAGAATTAATAAGACTTTAGTTAATATGGATAATTCTGAAATAAATAATTATGGATTTGGTACATTTTGTTTAACATTAGAATCTAATAAAAATAAAGATGAAATTTTAGGTTTATATATCCCAATGATCAAATCAGCTATCAAGGTGTGGGTTAATGAAAAATTAATATCTGAAAAAGGTAAAGTCGGAAAAAATTCAAAAACAGAATTGCAATTATATAAAAATCAAGTATTATTATTTAATGCAAATACAAAAACAATAAAAATTACTATTCAAATGTCAAATTTTCATTGTTATCCAGGTGGTATTACTGGTGATGTAAAGTTTGGTAATGTGGATGAATTACAAAAAACATATAATAATAATTTAATTTTTGATAGTGTAATTTTTGGAATTATACTAATAATAGGATTTTATCATATAATGTTATTTATATTCCAAAGAAAGGAATTTGCCACTATTTCCTTTGCATGTTTTTGTTTTGCAGTTTCATTTAGGGTTATAGTAACTGGAAGTTGTCTCATTTTAGAGTACTTTCCAAATATAAATTATGAATTGCTAAAAAAACTTGAGTTGGCTAATATTCCTATTATTTGTATAACGTTGTATATGTTTTTTTATTTTTTATATTTAGAGGAGTTTAGTAAAAAGGTTTTTAAAATTTTTGTTTATATAAGTGTAATATATTTTTTAATGTTCTCTATATTGTTGCCTAATTTTAGTGTTGAATATAAAATATTGCGGAGCTATCATTTCATATTATTAACAATCGGTATATATCTTGTTTACAATATTTTGAAATGTGCAAAAAAGAACAAAATTGGTGCAAAGCTTAATGCTTTTGGATTTATAATTCTTTTTATATTTGTGGTATATGATATTATAGTAAGCAATTTAATGATAAATAAAGCATTCTTGCTTCAATTAGGTATAATAATATTTATAATGATTCAAGCTTCAGTAATTGCATTGAGATTTTCTAAAATATTTTTAAGAGTTTCTCAACTTTCAGAAAAATTAAGGATTATGGATAAAATGAAGGATGAGTTTTTAGCTACCACGTCACATGAATTGAGAACACCTTTAAATGGAATAATTGGTATAAGTGAATCTTTATTAGATGGAGTAACAGGCACACTGAATGAGGAAACAAATAAAAACTTGGAAATTATTTTATCTAGTGGGAAAAGGTTAGCGAGTCTTGTAAATGATATTCTTGACTTTTCCAAGGTGAAAAATAATGATTTAATTCTTCAATTAAAACAAGTTGATATAAAACAAATTTGCAAACTGGTTATTGATGTTATTGAATATTCATATACAAACAAAAATTTAGAAATAATAGATGCTATTCCTGATAATATGCCATATATTATTGGTGATGAAAATAGATTGGAGCAGATACTTTATAATCTTATTGGGAATGCTATTAAATTTACAAAAAGTGGTTATATAAAATTATCTTCTAAAGTTTTAAAAGATCATATTGAAATTTGTATTGAAGATACAGGGATAGGAATACCCAATGATAAATTTGATAAGCTATTTAATTTATTTGAGCAAATAGATAGTTCTGTTTCAAGGGAATATGGTGGTACAGGTCTTGGTCTTAGCATAACAAAACAATTAGTAGAATTACATAATGGTAAAATTTGGGTTGAATCTACATTGGGAAAAGGTTCTAAATTTTATTTTACAGTACCTTTAGTTGAAGGTGAAAACAAAAGTTTAATTCCAGAAGAATCAAATTTTTCTCAAAAAAAATATATGGAAAGTTTTGCATTTGAAAGTTCACTGAGCAATTCTTTATTAGATACAGTAAAAGATGTTACATCTACAGAAAAACAAAATGTAAAAATACTTGTTGTTGATGATGAAAAAGTAAACTTGCAAGTACTATCTAATCATTTAAGATTAAACAACTATGGGGTACAAATAGCAATGGATGGAGTAGAAGCCTTAAAAAAAATTGAAGCTGAGAGTTTTGATTTAATACTATTAGATGTTATGATGCCAAAACTTTCTGGTTTTGAAGTTTGCAAAAAAATTAGAGAAACATATAACCTATATGAATTACCAATACTTATGCTAACTGCAAAAAGTTTAAAGCAAGATATGCTTGTTGGTTTTAAATTAGGTGCAAATGATTATGTTTTAAAACCTTTTGATAAAGATGAATTAAATTCCCGAATTAAAATATTATTGACTGTAAAAAAATTAACAAATAACATTGTAAATCTAAATATAGAATTAGATGATACTCAAAAAGAATTAATATTACAACTTAGTGAAATTATAGAAGCAAGATCTGGAGAAACTTTTTACCATACAAAAAGGGTGGCAGACTATTCATATATATTGGCAAAAAAATATGGTATGAATAAGGATGATGCTGAATTATTTAGACTTGTTTCGCCAATGCATGATGTAGGCAAAATAGGTATTTCAGATAGTATTTTAAATAAACCTGGAAAATTAACCAAAGATGAATTTGATCTAATAAAAAAACATACTACAATTGGATACAATATTTTGTGTAAATCTACAAGAAAAATATTTAAACTTGCAGCAATAATAGCTAATGAGCATCATGAAAAGTTTGATGGAACAGGTTATCCAAATAATCTAAAAGGTTCTGATATAAGTATATACGGAAGGATTACAGCAATAGCTGATGTTTTTGATGCACTTGCAAGTGATAGAGTTTATAAAAAAGCTTGGGACATGGAAAGAATAACTAAGCTATTAAAAGAGGAATCAGGCAAACATTTTGATCCTGTTTTGGTAAAGATATTTTTTGAAAATATTGATGAAATTTTATTAATTAAAGAGATGTATAAAGATAACTTTTTCTATGATTTTTCAAAAAATAATATGGAATTACAAAAAAAATAACATAATATAAAATAAAATTGAGATAATGCATAATGCATGGAATTTTTTTAGTAAGGATAAATTAATTTAATCTATTGTTAAAAAATGATAAACTAAATAAAACAAAATGTAGTTCGGAGATAAATATGAAATTATTAGAAGTTGTTGCTGCTATAATTATTGTAGATAATAAAATTTTATGTACAAAAAGGGATAAAAGCAAATTTGAATATGTATCATTTAAATATGAATTTCCAGGTGGAAAAATTGAAGTTGGAGAAGATGAAGAAACTGCTTTGAAGAGAGAAATAATGGAAGAACTTAAAATGAATATATATGATTTAAAAAAGTTTTATACAGTCAATCATACTTATCCAGATTTTAAATTGAAAATGTATTCATATTTATGTAATACTAATAGTGAAAAGATTATTTTGAGAGAGCATATTAAATTTAAATGGTTAAAAGTTAAAGAATTAGATATGCTTGATTGGGCAGAGGCAGATATACCAATAGTCAAAAAATTGCAAGGAGAGTAAAATAGATTTTGCTAAAGATTTTAAGATGTGATCTTGAAAAAGGTTTATAAATAAGAAATATCAATTATATAGTTTAGAATTTGAAAGTATTGATTTGCAAAATTTTACGTTTTTTATATTTTCAGATTCTAGTATTTTAAATATATCAATAAACATTTCTTTTGGATACTCTGAACGAGTTTTATCATAACTTTGTGGACCTTCATTATAAAAGTCACCTTAATAGTTAAATTTTTAAAAAATATTTGTATGTATGTTTTAGCATATTTATAAGTGTAATTACATGTAATGATTATTACATGTAGCTTAATTTGAAAATTTATAAGTTTTATTATGAATTATAGCAATTTGATTAATTTAAAATTACTTGGGGATGATATCCAAAAAATAACTCTACACTTTAAAACAATGAATCACTTGATTTCAATGATTTTCAGATTTTTATAAAATGTTAGATAAAAAAAATCTAATAGCAGAAATGATTTCACCACCTTTATTTCGAGAAGGTGAAATATTTTATGAAATGTTAAGAAAATCAAATAAGGCAATGCTTCAAGAAATAAATAAATATAAAAATATACAAAATGAGTATAGAGAGTATATAGAATTATGGGTTCATGAGATAAAAAGTCCAATATCGTCAATAAATTTAATTGGATTAAACAATAAAAATGAAATTATTACCAGTATGATTGAAGAAGTTGATAAAGTTGAAAATTATATAGAGCAAGTTTTGTATTATTCAAGAAGTAATAATGTAGAAAAAGATTATGTAATTAGGCTAGCAAATTTAAAAGACATATGTTTTGATGTGTTAAAGAGTAAATCAAAAGATTTTATAAAGAATAAAGTAGTAATTGAAACTGTTGACTTAGAATCAAAAGTATTAACTGATAAAAAATGGATTAAGTTTATATTAAATCAAATATTTTCTAATTCATTATTAAATAAATATTATTATGAAATGTCAGGTGGAGAAAAACAAAGAGTGGCTGCTGCAAGAGCTTTAGTAATTGCAGTATGTATTTTTTATATATTTAATTCAATAAGTTCACAAAAAAAAATATTAGATTTATCATCAGCAGATAAAATTATGTTTGATAATTTAAGTTTAATAAATGGAGCTATGTCTATATTTGTTTCAATAGTTTTTGGTTTTCTAATAATTTACGCAAATAATTTTCTTAATTAATTGGTTGTTTTAGTGGTTTTGTGTTATCACAATTTTTAGCAATAATTACAGCAAATTTATTTGAAGTTGAATTAGTTGATTATAAAATTATTTTTTCATTAGAAGCTTTATTTAAAACAGTAATATGTTTTGCTATTATTTTTGGATTAGTAATTTTACTAAATTCTATAATTTTATCAAAATATAAATTACTAAATTTACTTAATGGACAAAAAGTAAATGAAAAATTAAAAGTTAAAAATCCAGTAGTAACAGCTGTATTGTTTATATTAGCAATGTTATTTATTGGATATGGATATTATAGTGTAAATAAAAATGGAATTATAAAACTTGATAAATACTTTATTTATGCTTTGATGTCAGTAATGGTAGGTACATTTTTACTATTTAGCACACTATCGTTTATTTTGGATAAAATAGTAAAGATGAACAAAAATTTTTATATTTAGACAAATTAGTGCAAAAATTAATACAGTTTATATAACAATGTCCATAATTTCAATAATGATATTTTTAACAATTGTTATTTTAACCACTGGAATTAGTATTAAT
>JBDMZA010000658.1:0-2670 GCA_039770155.1 Clostridiales bacterium | reverse complement strand
AGCAACTTTTATAACTTAATTAGAAGTTGCTAGTTATAAATTGTTGCTAAATGAAAATAAAATTAAAGGGTATTTTCATGTAAAAACTAAACATCATGGTTGTAATAATACTGATTGTAACTACTACAAAGATCAAATTCGTCCAGAAGATTACTATATTTATTTAAAGAAGCAATAATTTTATATACCTAAAACATATGGGTTTAGAATGAAAATATCCTAATTTCAGGAGGTTTCAAATGGAAATCAGAGAATTAAAAAGAGCAGTTTTAAGAGAAGAATACATGGCAATTACAGATAGTAACATCATAGAAGCACTAATATTAAATCAATTAATATATTGGAGTCAAAGAATATACGACTTTGATAAATTTATAAAAGAAGAAAAACAAAGATTTGAAACATCTGATAAAAAAGTCGAAATAGACCTTCGAAATGGATGGATTTATAAATCAACAGATGAATTAAAAAATGAATTAATGCTAAAGGAAACAACTAAAACAATTCAAAGATATATTAATAATCTTGAAAATAGAAATTTTATTGACAAAAGAAGAAATCCAAGAATTCGATATGATCGCACATATCAATATAGAGTAAATATATTTAATATAGTTACTGCATTAAATAAAAATAATTATACATTACAAAATTACAAAATAGATTTTTATGAAATAAACTCCAAACCCTTAATAAAAGAGAAGAGACAAATTTTCCAAGATAATAACCCAAAACATACATTGGAAGAGAAAAATTTTCCGACCAAAGGAAAAAATGTCCCTTCAAGCGGAAAATATGTCGCAACAATACCAAAGACTATATCAAATATTATAACAAAGAATATATCAACTACTTCAACTTCTAAAAAAAATAATCTTATAGATAATAATACACTAAATAGTACTAAAAAGGATGATGTTGGAGTAGATTTTTTAAAAAATATATCATCTGTTTTTTATGATTTAACTAAAAGATACCCTAATTCAAAAGACCTTAATGTTATTAGAAGCACTTTAAACCATGATTTATCTGTTCCAATATCAATGGAGTATAAACAAAAAATAATTGCAGATACTCTTTTTAGAATACACAACGATTTTAAAACAAAAAATCCAGATGATAGCATAAAATCTTTTAAATATTTTCTAAATCCTATAATCGATGAATTTAAGAAATATGAAAACTTAAAAAAGGAGACTAAATATAATGAGCAATCAAAATCAAGAAAAGCTAACAATGAAACCTTTGTTGATGAATACGGATCAAGAATCAATTTCTCAAAATTCGCTAGCAACAGATAAATATTGTCAAAACTGTGGAGCTTTATTATATGTCTACAGAATAAAGTTATTTGGAGTAACAAAACACTTCCCCATTGCCTGTAAGTGTAGAATAAATGCCCTTGAACAAATAAAATTGAATGAAATAAGCACTCAAAAAAGAAGGAGATTAGACCGATTATTTAAGCAATCAAACTTAGGAGAACGTTTTAAAAATTCTTCATTCGATGATTTTAAAATATCAGAGGAATCCGAATTTATTTTTAATAAAATAAAAAAATATACTTTCAATTTTTCAGAAAATAAAACTAAATCAATTATACTTTATGGAAAACCTGGCACTGGAAAAACTTTATTAGTAAGTTCCGTTATAAATAAACTTATAAGTGAAGGTATTCCTTCAGTATTTCAAGTAGTACCAGATTTATTAATGCTTATTAGATCAAGTTTTAACAATCCTAATTTTACAGAAGAAGAATTAATGAATGGACTTAAATCATGTGAGCTTTTGGTATTAGATGACATTGGAGCAGAACGGCACAAATCACAAGATGATTGGCCAACAGAAAGGCTTTTTCAAATTATAAATAACAGATATATAAATAGTAAAGCAACTCTATTTACAACAAATTGTAGTTTAGAAGAACTTTATAATAAATTAGGTGCTAGAACATTTTCAAGAATCGTCGAAATGACCGAAGGATACAAATTTGATATGAATAAATTATCGGATTGGAGAATAAAAAACTACATTTAATTTCAAAAGAGAAGTCAAAAGCTTCTCTTTTGTTTATTTAATCTCAAATTAAACTAGGAGGAGTAACCTTATGCATATATTATTTGATACTGCTCTCTTTGGCATAATACTTATATTTAGAACAACTATTTATTTTTGTTTAGGCATTATAAAAATGTTTTGTGCAACCAAACAACAAATATTCACCCTTTTATTGCTTATAGCTATTGTATGGGTTGATGCATATATAATTTATCCTGATTTAGAATATTGGATGCACTTAATAATTCTTATTATGCCAATTGCCTATTTGATTAACATTGGAAGGAGTTATTAAATATGAATCTATTTTTAACAGGTCAAACAGAAATTATGTCAAAATTATCACCACTAATCTATACAGCTGTGGCAATAGCAATCATATATAGTTTCATAAAAAGTATTATAGAAGGTAAATTTAAAAAAATGATTTTACAGGTAATTATTTGTGCTGTTGTTGCATATATGGCTCATGATCCTAATTCTTTATTCATGTTAGGAAATTTCATTGTTAATACTGCTACAGGTTTTGGAGGTGATATACTTGGCTACTAATGAAGAAGAAAAAATGGATTGGTTAGAACCAATTTGTGAGCTTGCAAAGAGAGTTTTTTT
>JBDMZA010000657.1:0-6647 GCA_039770155.1 Clostridiales bacterium | reverse complement strand
TTTATATCATCTAAAATAATTTTAATAGGTATTCCCGGAAACCCAGCACCTGTACCTATATCAATTAAATTTTCATCTTTTTTATTTACAAATTGTAAAATACTAAGAGAGTCTATAAAATGTTTGATGGCTATTTCACGATCATCTGTAATAGATGTTAAATTTATTTTTTTATTCCAAGAAATTAATAATTCTTTATATATTTTAAATTTATCTATTTTTTCATCATTAATTTCTATTCCAAATTCTTTGCCTCCATTTTTTATAATTGTCTCAAAATCCATCTTCATTCTCCAATATAATGTATTTTTATACTTAGATAATACCAAATTTCATAAGACAATTTTTTTCTGAAAATATCAATAGTTTAACGAATTTTCAAAAAAAAGTTGACTTGTTTATTTTTTGTTATATCCCTTGTTTTGTTCTAGATAAATAAGTAATACCGTAATATCTGCTTGAGATACTCCTGATATCCTTGAAGCTTGACCAACTGAATAAGGGTTAATTTTTTTTAACTTCTCAATTGCTTCAAGTCTTAATCCTTTTATTTTACTATAGTCTATGTTATTTAACTTTTTATTTTCCATTTTTTTGAATTGCTCGACTTGTTGCAATTGCCTTTTTATATAGCCTTCATATTTTATCATTATCATTACCTGTTCTTTTTCAATATCTCTTAAAAGAGAATTTTCACTACACAAAAATTCTATATCTTCATAAAGTATTTGAGGTCTTTTTAATAAATCACTAACTCTTATTCCTGTTTTTATTCTTGAAGTATTTTTTGATTCTAAAAATTTATTTAATTTTTCTGAAGGAGGTAAAATTATACTTTCCAATCTTTTTATTTCATTACCAATATTTCTCATTTTTAATAAAAATTTATTATAAATTTCTTCAGAAATCAAACCTAAATTATATCCAATATGTATAAGTCTTTGATCTGCATTATCCTGCCTTAAAATTAATCTATATTCAGCCCTTGAAGTTAACATTCTATATGGTTCATTTGTTCCTTTTGTAACCAAATCATCTATCAAAACTCCAATATAAGCTTGTGATCTATTCAATATAATTGGATCTTTATTTTTAAATTTCATAACAGCATTTATCCCTGCAATTATGCCTTGTCCTGCTGCTTCTTCATATCCTGAACTTCCATTTATTTGACCAGCTGAAAATAAACCTTCAATATTTTTAAATTCAAGTGATTGTCCTAACTGAAGGGGATTTATACAATCATATTCAATTGCATAAGCATTTCTCATTACTTTGACTTCCTCTAATCCCTTTATAGATCTCATCATTTCAATCTGAACTTCTTCAGGTAAGCTACTTGAAACTCCTTGAAGATACATTTCTTGTGTTTCAAGTCCCATAGGTTCTAAAAATATTTGATGTTTTTTCTTATCCGCAAATCTTACAACTTTATCCTCAATTGAAGGACAATATCGTGGTCCAACTCCTTCAATTGTTTTATTACCATATAATGGCGATCTATGCAAATTATTATTTATAATTTCATGCGTTTTTTCATTAGTATATGTTAGCCAGCATAAAATTTGATCAATTTCTATTTTTTCATTTTTAAATGAAAAAGGAAGGATTTTTTCATCTCCATATTGTTTTTCCATTTTGGAAAAATCTATACTTCTTTTATTTAATCTTGCAGGTGTTCCTGTTTTAAATCTAAATAATTCTATCCCCATAGATTCTAAAGAATCTGACAATTTATTTGCAGGAAAAATACCATCTGGTCCACTATTATAACTGATATCTCCAATTATTACCTTTCCTTTTAAAAAAGTGCCTGTTGTTAAAATTACAATCTTTGATTTATATATCGCATCAGTATGTGTTTTGATTCCAGTTATTTTATTTTTTTCATATAATAACTCTACAACTTCACCTTGTCTTACATCTAAATTTTCCTGAGATTCCAAAATATATTTCATCTTTATTTGATACTGTTTTTTATCAATTTGAGCTCTTAGAGAGTGTACGGCAGGACCTTTTGACATATTCAACATTTTAGATTGAATCAATGTTTCATCAGCAATTTTACCCATTTCTCCACCTAAAGCATCAACTTCTCTTACTAAATGTCCTTTTGCAGTACCTCCAATACTTGGATTACATGGCATATTCGCAATACTTTCTAAATTTATTGCAAAAACTGCTGTATTACAACCAAGTCTTGCTGCTGCTAATGCAGCTTCACATCCTGCATGTCCTGCACCAACTACTATAATATCATATTTACCTGCTATATATTCCATTTATCTATCACCCTTAAGGAAAAATCAAAAAATTGTTTTCTAAAATTTTTAATTTTACCTAATCAAATTTTAATATACTCTTACAAAAGTATTTATTCTCAATCCAATTTCACTAGATCATTTTATCCACAATTTCAAGAGTTCTTCACAATTTTTTCAAAATAATCTCTGTATTATACTATTACAAGTCTTTCCAGAATTATATAAAAACAATAGTTATCCACATCTCTACTATGAAATAAATAAAATTATACCTTTTAATTACAAAATTTAACTATCATTTACCAATACAAAAATTTTTAAATATTTTATCTATAACATCTTCCTTTACTGATTCTCCAATTATTTGACCCAAATAATCAGCCGCATCAGTAATATCTATAGAAATTAAGTCAACAGGTACTTTATCACTATTGTCTTTTAAAACATTGTTTAATAAAGAAATCGCATCATCAAGTAATTTCTTATGCCTTAAATTAGTAATAAGAATCTCACTGTTTAAGTCTACACTACCTTTATTAAAAATTTCTTCAATTGCATTCTCTATTTCCTCGATCCCAATTTTTTCTTTTATTGATACTTTTATAAATTTATAGTCAGAAATATCTGAAATAAGCGTTTCTTTAACTCCTAAATCAATCTTATTTACAATTAATATAATATTTTGAAGTTTAAATTCAGATAATATTTTTTTGTCATAATTCGTATCCTCAGATATTGCAGAAATCATATAAATTAAAACATCCGCATCACTAACTGTCTTCTTTGAATTTTCTATACCAATTTTTTCTACATGATCATTAGTTTCTCTTAATCCTGCAGTATCAATTATCTTTATTGGAATTCCTCTTATATTTATATATTCTTCAATAGTATCTCTTGTTGTTCCTGGAATATCAGTAACAATAGCTCTGTTCTTACCCGTAAAATCATTTAAAAGAGATGATTTTCCTACATTTGGTCTGCCTGCTATAGCAACTTTTATTCCTTCCTTAATTAATCTTCCTCTATCATAACTTTTAGATAATATTTTTAATTCTTCTAGTATTAAAAATATTATTTTTTCTAAATTTTCTCTTGTTATATCCTCAATATCATATTCTGGATAATCAATTTTTAATTCAATTTGTGCTAATAAATCAATTATTTTATCTCTTATTCTTTTAATTTCTTTTGACAATTTTCCATCTAATTGGTCTAATGCAGCTTTTTTACTTTCTGTTGATTTTGAATTTATTATATCTATTACAGCTTCAGCTTGTGATAGATCTATTCTTCCATTTAAAAAAGCTTTTTTTGTAAATTCACCAGGTTTTGCAAGTCTTGCACCTTGATTTATAATAAGTTTTAAAATTTCCTTTATTACTATTAATCCGCTATGGCAATTAATTTCTACAACATCTTCTTTTGTAAATGTTTTTGGTCCCATCATTTTTGTAATTAAAACTTCATCTATGATGTTATTATTTTGAGGATTTTTTATTTTACCCCAATTTATTGTATGGCTTTTTATTTTATCAAAACTTTTATTGCCATAAAAGATTTTTTTAGAAATTTCAAATGCTTTTTCTCCACTTATTCTTATTATTCCTATTCCGCCTGTACCAAGAGGCGTTGAAATTGCTACTATAGTATCTTTCAATTTTATCCTCCTTATCAAAATCATCCCAGAGACTCAAAAAAGAAGGCTCACTAAGCTGCCTTCTTTAATATAATAAAATTATTTACAATATTTATTTTAAAGTAATAACAACTTTCCTATTTGGTTCATCTCCATGACTATAAGTTCTTACAGACCTATTTTCTTGAAGAGTTGAATGAATAATCCTTCTTTCATAAGGATTCATTGGTTCCAATGTAATACTTTTTCTATATCGCTTAACTTTATCAGCTAATCTATTAGCTAATTTTATTAAAGTATCTTCTCTTTTTTGTCTGTAATTTTCAATATCAACAGATACTCTTTTATACATATCTTCTTGTTTATTTACAACTAAACTTGTTAAGTATTGTAGAGCATCTAAAGTTTCCCCTCTTCGACCTATAACTATTCCTATATCATCACCATTTATTGTTAAATAAATGCTATTTTCATCTTCTTCAATATTTATTTCAGCTTCTACATTCATTTTGTCAAATATATCAAATAAAAAGTTTCTTGCTTTTTCACCTTTGGTTTCTATAATTGTAACTCTAATTTTTGCATCCCTATTACCTATTAGACCCAGTAATCCTTTGTTCCCTTCATTCAAAATATCTATTTCAACATCTTCTTTACTGACATCTAATTCCTGTAGTGCTAATTTCACGGCCAATTCAACAGTTTTTGCACTTTTTTCTATACTATGTCCCATTTATTTTTTTCCAACCTCCCTAAGTTTATATTTATTTATAACTAACTGTTGACCTATCTGGAATATAGAACTTGTTGTCCAATATAATGCCAAACCGATCGGAAATTGAAATCCAATTACTAATGTCATAAGTGGTGCAAAATATACCATAAAACCCATCATTTGTGCATTTTTATTATCTTTACTTGGTTTTGGCATGGATAATCTAGTAGACAAATAAGTAAATAAAACTGCTAATAATGGAATTATAAGTAATGCTAAATCATTTACTGAACTAATTGAAAGTGTAGGTTTTGAGCTTAAATTGACTCCAAATCCGTTAGTAGGAAAAAACATATTTAAGAGTTCATTTTCCTTTAAAAATTTGCCTACTTGGCTTAACTTATCTCTATGTTCTCCATAAAAATTTAAAATTTGAATTTGTACATCTGTACCTTTTGGATTAAAATTATAACCATCAATACTTTTTGCTAAATCCTTAGTAATGCTAGTTAATTCTGTGATTTGTGCTTTACTTTTCCCTAGCATATAACTCAAAGGCCTTGCTATAGCCCAATATAGGGAAAATAGTATAGGCATTTGTATTAGTAGTGGTAAACACCCTGCAGCAGGATTTACCTTGTTTTCCTGATAAAATTTCATCAGTTCTTTATTTAATTTTTCTTTGTCATTTTTATACATCTTCTGAATTTCTTGAATTTTTGGTTGAATTTCCTGCATTTTTGCTGATGATCTTAACTGTTTAAACGTTAAAGGCATTAGAGCAAGTTTAATTACTATAGTAAAAATAATTATTGCCAAACCATAATTTTCAAATGCAACTGTATTATATATAAAATATAAAAATTGTCCTAAATAATTTGCTATAAATCCCCATTCTATAAAACCTACAACCATTACTATTACTCCTTTATTATTTTACCGGATCATAACCTCCAGGATTAAAAGGATGACATCTTAAAAGTCGTCGCAAAAAAAGATATCCTCCTACAATTATCCCATGTTTTTCTACAGCATCAATAGCATATTGAGAACATGTAGGATAAAATCTACAAGTTGGATACCTTTTCAAACCTGAAATATATTTTTGGTAAAATCTGATTATATGAATAAATATTTTTTTCAACAACTTCATCACACCTATTTTGAATTACATCCCAATAAACAATCATAATCTTCAAGTAATGTATAGGAAATCCTATTTTCTGTTTAAACAATAAACTTCATAATCCTGCAAAGAAAAACTATGATTAATTTATAAATATTTTAGAGATTAATCCTTTTATTTTAACAAACTCAATCTTTTAAGAATATATTCAATTTCACTTTTAATTTCCTTAAATTTAGGTATATTTTGATTTTTCCTGGAAACAAAAACTAAGTCATATCCAATTTTAACTCTAAATTCATTTAATCTGTAACTTTCTTTGATCAGTCTTCTTATCCTATTTCGTCTAACACTGTTACCATTTTTCTTTGTAACTACGATACCGATTCTGTTCTCATCATATTTATTTACTATAAAATATAATACAACATATTTGCTTGCAAAATACTTACCATTCTTATACACTCTTGAAAAATCATAACCTTTTTTAAGAGAACTTGTTTTTTCCATAAAAACCTCAATAATTAGTAAACTTAAAGAAAAAGACCACTATCTTGCGGCCTTACGCTGTAAGAATTTTTCTTCCTTTAAGTCTTCTTCTTCTAAGAACTTTTCTTCCATTTGAAGTTCTCATTCTTTTTCTAAACCCATGTTCTTTTTTTCTTTGTCTTTTTTTAGGTTGGTATGTTCTTAACATTATATACACCTCCATTTTTATTCTAATAGGGAATATCCAAAAAATAAAATATCATTTTCAAGTAATGAATCACACATTTTAAGCAATTCTTAGATGAGCAGAATGTAATAGTATTTTTTAGAATATCCTAAAACTATTTTTTATCATCTTAAAATTTAATAAATTTCAAAATTAAATATCATGTTTTAAATTCTTTTATATTAAGT
>JBDMZA010000656.1:0-3272 GCA_039770155.1 Clostridiales bacterium | reverse complement strand
GTAAAATCCCTTATTAAAGAAACTAAATCAGTATCACTCATTGTAACTGAAAATTCTATTATATACAAAAAAAGAAAACACCCTCAAATTAAGATCGAAAAAAAACACATAAAATATATACAAATTGAAAAAAATAAACCTAAATTTTAAATAATGAATCACACAATTTTAGTGATTCTCAAATTTGAAAAAATGATAATAATTAATTATTATTTAATTTATAATTAAATTTTTCATCCCCTCCAAAATAATTAAATAATTTCAGTCTTTGTAAATAAGCAGTACCTTTCAACATATGTTCTGCTATATCTGCTACATATCTATTCTGATGATTTTCCAAGTAAGATCCTTTTACCCAATAATTAAAAATTCCCATAGCATTACTACATAAAATTTGATAATCTAATTCTCTATTACTAGTTCCTTCTAACGACAATTTCGCTGATATTATTAAATACCATTTAATTAATAAATACAATCTGTCATTATTCAGTTGGTTTGGATCATTTTTTTTAAAATAAATCTCAACTTCATTAAGAATTTCTCTTATTGATTTTTTAAAAATTTGACTTTCTATTTTATCAATATCACTAGAGTCAACATTTTTTAGGTTTTTATATTTATTATAAATATTATATAATTTATTTACTCTCATTGGAAATAAGGTACCTTTTTTCAAAACATTTATTTTCTTATTTATATTAAAATCTCCATTAAAGTGCAAACTGATTACATCAGAAATATCACAACTTGATAATGAGTTTTTAGCTTTATCTGAAATACCACTTTCGACAGTGCATTGATTTATAGTACCTGTAACTATATAATCAGCTCCATTATTGAACATATTTAAAGCGATTACTGGTGATCCTATTCCCCCTGTTAATCCAAGAAAAACATCATATTTTGTATTTGAATTTTTATAAAGTTCATCTCTTTGATCTACTAAATAAGAAAAACTTTGTGTTATATTATTCTCATTATCCTCTAAAGTAATCGCATCAGCCATTGGAATTTCTTTAGCTATTTTGGCTTGTCTTTCATTTATCAAACTCATATTAATTAATTCTCTTATAATTTTTTCAGGTGCTGGTTTCAAAAAATTTTTTGCTATTTCAACTCTGGAAACTTTCACCATTATTTTGTTCCCAATAACAAATCCACCTTCTATTCTCTCCTTTATCCCAACAATCCTATAGTAAGCTAATGGCAAAGTGATATTTACAAAGGAGGATACTTCCAAAATATTTATCTTATATTTTAAAAGCATTTTTATTAACTTCATTTCAAATTGTTCCTCAATTACATTGTGAACAATATTACATCCAAATATTCTTTCTGGTATAATAGATTTAATTTTTACAATATCATTTTCAATTTGATCAAATTCTACATCTTTTGTACCATATATACCTAGATAACCATTTTTAGCTAATTCTATTATCATTTCTTTTGATGAAATTGCATTATACATAGCTCCCGCCACATAAGCATACTTCAGACCAAAACGATGTAAAAATCTGCTACTACCTAAATCTTCTGGTAAAAGTTTTGGAATAATACCAGAACAAATAAGTTTTGTTGTCTCTAATTCTTCTGATGTAATAATACCATCTTCTGCTACACCTACAACTAAATTTTTATAGTTTTTTAAAACAAATAAAGGTAATTCTAAATCAAGTAATTTGTCATTAATTGATGAGCTTTTACTAATTTTTCTTAATTTACCATTCCAGATAAATTCCTTATAACTCAAAATTACATCATTCCTTTTGAAAAATTTATTTTTCAGATGTCTATTAATCTACAATCAAAAAATAAACTAGTCAACTCTTTTTGAAAATTCATCAAAATATGGATATTTTCAGAAAAAAATTGCCTTATGAAATTTTTGATTATACCTAACTTCTCCTTAAAATATAATTCTGGTAATTTCCATATTCTCCTTTTAAAATATCTGAAAAAATTTCTACACAATTTAAAGTTTGAAAATTATCATTATTATTAAATATATTTAAATCATCTTTTTTTGATTCATCATACATATCACATGTTATAGCAACAGCATTTAGAGAAGAATAATACAATGATAAAGAACATATAATTTTTTCAAAAACAGTATTAATAAAAATATATTCCTCTCTTTTATTAATAAAATTTATAAAATATATATATTCTAAAAGTTTATTATCAATATTTTTTATAATATTTTTCATTCCCAGAATATTTTTATCTAACTCTTTACTCAATCTGTTTTTTATTTCATCTTTATACTTCTTTCCATTTTCTAAAGAATAAAATATTCCATTTACTTTGCCAATTTGTTCTTCCCCATATTTTATAAAACTCTTTACTTGGGAATAATCATTTATATCTACATTCAAATAAATTATACTACTTCCTTGTCTTTTAATACTTTCTATATTATTTTTAATTTTTCTTGTTATTAAAATATCAGATACCTTTTTATTAATTTCACTATATTCAATATTTATATATTTACTTCTGTAATAATTTAATGCACTAAATTTTAATTGTGAAGGTTCAATTAAATTTTTTGCCCATTTAGGTTCTCTTTCAATTAATTTTATATCTCCAGCAATAATAAAATTACTTTTATAATCAATTGAAACTTTCTTAATAAATTCAAAAGAATTTTCAAAAAGATCACCTGTAACAAAAAAAACGGTTCTGTGATTAGGTTCCTCAATTTTATTTTTATAGTTAGTGTTCTTATTTATCCTAGAAAATTTCAACTTAAATCTTTCATTTTTATTTGTAACTCCAATAAAACTATTATTTTTACCAATTGAAAAAAATTCATCTCTAATTAAACTAATTGTTTTTTCATCAGAAATTCCAGAGTCTATATCTAAAGACTTGACACATACATTTTCCCAACTATAAGACATATTATTAACACTAAATCCTAAACTTGCTGGTATAACCGAATATGTTTTTTTTCTATTTATGCCGAATTTACCATTTAACCTTATGATTGAATAAATAATAGGATTTTTTGATTTAGAATATAATTTTAGATAATTAAAAAATAAATATAAAACTTTAAATCTGCTTAATTCTGCATTTGAAATAATAGATTCTAAACTATCTTCAGCTATTTCACAATTACTTATGGATATAACTCCAGAAATATTTTCCTTTTCTATTAAAGTTTTGAATTTATTTTCCAAATACTCATCATTATAATTCAATATTATTTCATTTTGTTTATTATTTATCTTCAAATTTTGATTTAATTCTTTTAATTC
>JBDMZA010000655.1:0-2610 GCA_039770155.1 Clostridiales bacterium | reverse complement strand
TCTACAGCCAGAAACTACATTGGAGGAATCTCCTGACACTGAAAAAGAAGAACCTGCTGAACAACCATCTGACAATGAAAATAGTAATATAAAAGAAATTATATATCAATTAACTTCGATTTTTGAAAACAGTACAACAGAATTACAATATACTTATTGTGAAGATATAGGTGATGGAAGAGGTCTTACATTCGGATTTCCAGGCTTTTGTAGTGGCACATATGATGGAACAATGTTTTTGAAGGAATATCAAAAACTAAATCCTGATAATATACTTATAAAATATATAAATATATTTGAAGAAATTGATAGTGCAAATCATTCAGATGGTTTGAACGGAGATACAACTGGATTGGAAAATTTTGGAGATGACTTGGCAAAATGTATTGATGATGCTAAATTTATTGAAGCACAAAAAAATGTAGTTGATAAATTATACTGGAATCCTTCACAAGAGGCTGTAGATGAAATTGGAGCAATATATCCTATCACAAAAGGAGAGATTTATGATTCTTTTATAAATCATGGTGAAAATGGGGCTAGAGATATTATAAATACTGCAAATTCTATGGCAGGAGGGACTCCTGAATCTGGTGTTGATGAAAAAAAATGGCTAACGAGTTATTTAGAAGCTAGATTAGAAGTTCTTGAATCAGATAGTACATGGCAAGGTGCTGTAGATAGAGTTCATGTATATCAAAAACTATTAGAACAAGATAACATAAACTTAAATAAACCTATGAATATATCATGTTATGGAGATTCTTTTGTAATTGAATAAAATTTTTTTCAAACTAGAAATATTTTTATAAGTATGAATTTTTATGTACTTTTTTTCCTATGAAGTTTGTTTAGGCGGAATCAAAAAAATAAACTAGTCAACTTTTTTAAATCCGAAAAAAGTTGTCTTATGAAATTTTTGATTCTGCCTAATTTGTGTGGATTCATACTCAAGAATTAGAGTTTGTTTTTGGCTATCCCTAAGTAAATATAAATTTTGTTACATTATCTTTTGAATGTGATTCTTATTTGAATTTTATGAATTGCTTTCATCACAGTATGCCATAGGAATAGAAATATAGAATATTGTACTTTCACCTAATTTTGAATCAAACCAAATTTTACCATTTAATTTTCCGGTTATAATTGCATATGAAACATATAATCCTAATCCAGTTCCATTTTTACCTTTAGTTGTTATCATTTCCTTGAAAATTTTATTTTTAAGCTTTTCTTCAATACCATTACCAAAATCTTTAACAGAAAATAAGATATCTGAACCTTTTTTTAAAATAGAGAGTATAATTTTTCCACCTTCATCTCCATATTCATGTATAGAGTTTAAAAGCAGGTTGTGAAATACTTGAATTAAATTGCTCATAGAACCTAATATTATGATTTCCCCATCGACTTCATTTTTAATTTGTATATCACACCTTAATAACTTTAATTCATAATCAGTTAATAATTGAATTCTTTCTATAAATTCATTGATTTTAAAATATTCATGTAAATCAGAGGGATTACCAATTGCTTGATCTTTTATTGTCTTAAGTAATTTATTGATTTTAATTAGATGTTCTTTAGACATATCAAGCCATTTTTCCATGTCTTCTGCAATTTCATAATGGTCCTCTTCCAGAACACTTTTATCATCAATGGAATCTTTGTATTCTTCAATCAGATCAGTTAAGGCTTCTAATCCACCAGACATTGACATAATAGCTGTTCTTGATATGTGTGAAATTCCTCCAATTAAATAACCTAAAGATAATAGTTTTTCTTGACTTATTAATTTTTCTTGGGTTTTTTTTATTATACTTTTTGAGTATTTATATTCTGTTATGTCTTTTAAATTAATGATATAGCCTTTTATAGAATTGCAGCTATTTAAAACTGGTATAATGCGTACTATATATTCGATATGTTTGTTATTTGGTTGCAAAATACCTTCAAATTTTGATGTAGTTTTATTTGCTTTCACTTCATTGAAAGTTTTATTAAATTTAGAAACCGATTTCATGGTTGAATTATTTTCTTTAAGTAATTCAAAAAAATTTTTACCCCTTTTTATATTGTAAGTTTTTGAAAATTTTATTACCAAACTACTATTAAAATCAATTATTTTATATTTTGAATTAAGTACTAAATAATTATCATCAATATTGTTAAATATAGTTCTCAGAGCAAAGTGTAATTTGCTTTTTTTATTTAATTTAAGTATGTACAAAGCAAATATAAGGGTAGATATGGTAAAAGAAACTAATAAGATAATCATTTCTAAACCTCTCAAATTATTTTATAATTATAAAAAACATATAAACACCCCTATCTTATCAGAATTATATAATTGAATCTAGATAAATTATTCTAAAACTAGATAATTTATTTTATTTTTATATTACAATAGGTATTTTCGTTCAAATATGACTACTTGTGGATATCCAAAAAATAAAAAAACCTTCAATCTTAAAAAATTTGAAATAAAATTGAAGGCTTTTTTTGCTATTAATTAAGGCATAATCAAAAATTTCATAAGACAATTTTTTTCTTAAAATATCGATGGTTTAACGAATTTTCAAAAAAAGTTGACTAGTTTATTTTTTGATT
>JBDMZA010000654.1:0-2630 GCA_039770155.1 Clostridiales bacterium | reverse complement strand
GAACTTCAGACGAAAAGAATTTGGTATTATTTTTTAGGTTCTCCTTAAAAGAAGTTCATACGAAAATAATTTGCTATTATTCCCCATCCTTTCCTAAGGAAATACTAAAAAAAATATCATATTTTTTTAATCTAGAAATCACTAAAATTGTATACTTCATTATTCTAAAATATAAATTTATTTATTGACTATCTCAAAACTTTAATAGTAATTTATTTTAACAAAATTATATATTATAGCAATATTTAAGTACTTTTAATTATTTTATTTAATTTTTATTGAAAAAATGATTTAATTTGATTAAAATATTACTTGTCGATTAAAAATTTTTAAATAATATCATTTTGGATAATCTAAAAAATGATTTGCTTTTGTTTTTTAGTTATCCTTTATATCGAGGAATTTAATATGATTTTAAAAGAAATTATTGATATGGTAAAAAATATTGCTTATGGTGTTTTAATAGCTCTTTTTATTATTAAATTTATTGGAGGCACTGCTATTGTTTCTCAAATATCAATGCAAACCACTTTATACGATGGAGATATTTTGTGGGTTGAAAAGATAACACCAACCTTTGGTAAATTAAAACGAGGTGATATAATAACAATTTACGCACCAAAAATTATTACCGGTCAGGGAAACACCTTAGTTAAAAGAATTGTAGCTGTAGAAGGTGATCATCTTTTAATAAAAAATGGAAAAGTATTTGTAAATGGTGCTGCTATAGAAGAAAATTACACTAAAGGTGATTATACAAGACCACCAAATGAACCTAAAAACAATGATATTATTATCTCATCAGATTATATCTATTGTTTAGGTGATAATAGAACTGACCCAATACATGATAGTAGGAGTATGGGAGAAATAGACTTAAATAATATAACTGGTCGAGTATTATTTAGATTTTATCCCTTAAAAAAAATTGGATCCTTGGTTAATAAATAAAAAATATAATAGTTTTATTTGAGTTTAGTTTAGTTTAGTTTTTAAGTTAGGGGATTTAAATATGATTCTAAAAGAAATTATCGATATGATAAAAAATATTGCTTATGGAATTATAATAGCGCTTTTTATTATTCAATTTATTGGACAAACTTCAATTGTTTATGATGTATCTATGCAGACTAGTTTATATGATGGTGATATTGTTTGGATGGAAAAAATAACTCCAACCTTTAAGAAATTTAAAAGGGGTGATATAGTAACAATTTACTCTCCAAAAATAAAGTTAGACCACGGTGATACCCTTGTTAAAAGAGTTGTTGCTATTGAAGGTGATCATCTTTTAATAAAAGATGGAAAAGTATTTGTAAATGGTATTGTTCTGGAAGAAAATTATACTAAAGGAAATTATACTAAAGCACCTGAAGAATCTAAAAATAACAATATTATAATTAAATCTGATTATATATATTGTCTGGGTGATAATAGAACAACTAATATATATGATAGTAGGAATATGGGGGAAATTGATCTAAATAACATCACTGGCAGATTATTATTTAGATTTTACCCATTTAAAAAAGCTGGTTCTTTATTAAAAAAATAAAGTAAAACTTATAATTCAATCAAATACATAATTATTTAAAGGAATATATTTACTTCTATAAATTTTTTCCTTTTTGATTTCCACTCCATTTTCTATTATTTTTCTATAAGTATCAACTATTGCACCATTTTTAGGCTCACTTTTAACAAATTCAACTCCAGGGTCTAAGGTTGATAAATCTTTGTATGATGTCTCATAAGGAATAATTGAAACAGTTTCAGACCATAATTCAACTTTCTTATCATCTATTTTAGTCCCTTTTATAGACATCTTTAGTTTGTTGTAATTTAAACTTGCCAATACTTTTATTGGATATTTTGTATTATTCACAAAAGAATAATTTTTATCTGCTTCTGTAGATATAGCTGCATCAAATCCTGGATCTACATAGCTTACAGTAAAAGAATGATTCTTTCTGTCTATAATCTCTAATCCCAAGACTCTAAGAACCACATTATGTAGTGTAGTAGCAACTTGACAAATCCCACCTCCTACACCTAATGCAACTAACCCATTTTGATATACTTTTGCTGATTTAAATCCATTATCTTCTGAAACACTTCCAACAACTTCTGCAAACGAAAAAATTTCTCCACTTTTTATAATAGTTCCATTTATTTTTTCAGCAGCCACTCTTAAATTCTCTGTACGTTCTATATCATTTTCATTAAATTCAGTATAAAAAGAATAAAGATTATCCTTAAATAAATTATATCTTAATGTATAACTATTAATTTTTGGTTCTATATTTTTTGACTTCAGTTTAATAGGTTTTTCAGTTGATTTTAAAATATTTTTCAAGTTTTTTTCAATTTCACTTTTATCAACAGTTGTTCCAAATTCCTCGCTTTTAATCTTATATTTAAAATTCCCATTAACATCAATAGTTGCATTTTTTTCTTTTCTATTTGCTTTTTTATATAATGAATCCAAATTATAATCTTTAGAATATTTTTTCTCAACCATCATTTCTATTTTTCCATATTCAAGTAAAGATATTTTATCTTTGATCAAAGAAAGAGCATCTTTTTTATTTAATGATTTTTCTGGGTTACCCTTAATTAAAAAAACTTTG
>JBDMZA010000653.1:0-3578 GCA_039770155.1 Clostridiales bacterium | reverse complement strand
AGAAAATTCTCATGAAGAAGTTTACTATCCGGCTGCTGTAATCAAATCAAGTAAAAATGAAAAAGATTCAAAAGATTTTTTAAACTTTATTTATGATGGTAAAGTAAAGAATATATTTGAAAAATATAATTTTGTATTTATAAATTAAAAGAGATTTATTCCGATAAAAGTATAGATAAAAAATTTAAGACCTACTATTATTTTGGTATTTTTGGAGGAAATAAAATGAATTTAAAGCTTAAAAACACCATAATTCTTTTTTTCTTATTTTTTTTAAATATAGTTTTTATTATTTCTTGTAATAAGAATAGTGATACAAATAATAAAGAAAATAAAGAGTTGAGTGGAAATATAATTTTATGGCATTATGATAAAAATGAAGCTAATGAAATTATTAAAAATTATAAAAATATTAATAAAGACAGTAAAATTACTGTAAAAATAAAAGAAATAAATAAAAGTAAGTATCTTGACTTGCTGAAAAAAACATTAAAATCTAATAGTGATGATAAACCTGATATTGTTGTATCAGATAAAGAAAATTTATTTAGTATTGTGAATTTGAAAAATTGTTTGGAAGATCTAGATAATAAAAAATATAATTTTAATCTTTATAGCAATAATATGTATGAATATTCAATAGAAAGTTCAAAAGATGAAAAAGGAAAGCAAAGGGCAATGGGAATTGAGATAGATCCAGGAGCAATAATTTATAAGAAGGATTTGGCAAGAAAATATTTAGGAAGAGCTGATGAAAAAAATGTTACTGAATTTTTTTCTGAGTATGAAAGTATTATTGAGACTGGAAAGAAATTAAAGGAAAAAAGTAATGATGAATGTAAATTATTCACAAATACAAATGATTTTTTAAATATTTATTTAGCTAATAGAAAAGAAGGGTGGATAAATGACGGAAAACTATCAATAGATGATGAATTAGATTATTTTATGAAATTAACTAAAAGAATAGATGAATTAAACTTAGACAGTGAAATAAAGCATAATTCAAATGAATGGAAAGAAGCAATAAAAGATAAAATTCATTTTGCATTTCCTGTTAGTTTTAAAAAAATTGAAGATATTAAAAAAATTCAAAATGATGATTTGAAATTTATTCAAAGATGGGGAATAGTAAAAATGCAAAATCAATTTTTTAATAATGGAATTTGGTATGGAATATTTAAAAGTAGTGATAAAAAAGATTTAGCATGGGAATTTATTAAATATATTTCAACAGATAAAAATTATGCGAATAAATACAAAAGCAAAAATGATAAATTCTGGAACAATATATCTTATATAGAAACACAGTCAAAGGATAAAACACTTGTTTCTAATTTTAATGGAGACAATATAATTAAAAATTTTAGTGATATGATAGATAAAAAATATAAAAACTTAGATACAGAATATGATAAAGAAATAAATAAATTATTTATTGAATATTCTAATATATATTCTAAAGATGTAGAAGATTATTATAGCGTTATCAACGATTTTAAAGAAGAAACTGATAATATAATAAAATAACAATTAAGTATAAAGAAATGAACCTTAGGAGAACCTAAAAAATAATACCAAATTCTTTTCGTCTGAAGTTTGCTTAAATCACGTGAATTCATACTCAAGAATGAATTTGTATATTTTAAGTGATTTTCAGTAGAAAAGAATTGGGTATTATTTTTAGACTATCCTATGGACTATATAAAGGTAATTGTATTATAAATTCAGAACCTTTGTTTGATTCACTCAAAACCTTAATATCTCCATTATATAGATTGATAATATGTTTGACGATAGAAAGACCAAGTCCTGTACCACCTGCATTTCTTGAACGACCTTTATCGACTCTATAAAATCTTTCAAAGATTCTATTTTGATGTTCGACAGGAATACCTATACCAGTATCTTTTATTGATAAAATTACTTTTCCCGAATCAATTTTTGTTGATATAATTATTTTGCCATTTTCTGAATTGTACTTTATTGCATTATCAACTAAATTTATAAGCATTTGCTTAATTCGGTCTTTATTGACAAGAATATTAGTATTTTCTTCTTTAGAATCATATATAATCTTAATTTTTTTCTTTGATGCAGTACCTGCTAAAACTGAAATTACATTTTCAACTATAGTATTAAGATTACAATTAGTAGTTTCTATTTCTGACTTTATTGTTTCAATTTCTGATAGTTGTAGAATGTCGTTTATTAGAGTATAGAGTCTTTCGGATTCTATATCTATTATTTCCAAAAATTTATTTGCAACTGATTTGTTTTCAATAGCACCATTTCTTAAAGTCTCAATAAATCCTTTAATTGAAGTTAGAGGAGTTTTTAATTCATGTGTTACATTTGAAACAAATTCACTTCTTATTTTTTCTAATTTTTTTATATCAGTAATATCATGCAGAAAAATAATGCCACCAATGTTATTTTTAGATTTGCTATTTGATTTTATAGGACTTGTATATACACTTAAAGTTATATTATGAGGAGCACCTATAAAAACTTCATTTATCTGTGGAACATTATCTTTGATAGTTTTTCTTATTAATTTATTAATTTGCACATTTCTTATAACTTCTATAATATTTTTACCTATTAACTTATCAGATTGATTAATACCAAATAGCTCATAAGCTTTTGTGTTCATCAAACTTATACTATAATTGCTGTCTAATGCAATTATACCATTTATCATACTATTCATTATTGATTCAACTTTTATATTTTCGCTTTTTAGTTCTGATATCGTTTTTTTACGTTTAGTTGCTTTTTTATTATTTGATTCAGCCAAATTATTTCTAATCCTCTCACTAAAATCGCTATGGATTTAACTAAATTATTAGTTCAAATTATATTTGAGGCAGAATCAAATCTTGATAATGCCTAATTAGTATCATTAAATTTATAACCTATACCTCTAATAGTTTCAATGTAAAGTGGATTACTGTCATCATCTTCGATTTTTTGTCTTATATGTCTTATATGTACATCCACAGTTCTTGTTTCTCCAGGATAATCAAAGCCCCAGACTTTATCTAATAAGATTTCCCTTGAAAGGACATTTCCCTTATTTTTAATAAGGATTTTTAGTAATTCAAATTCCTTCAAAGGTAAGTCTATTTTTTCCCTGCTTTTATAAACTTCTCTTCTTGTACAATTTATTAATATATTGCCATGTTTTAGTATTTCAATATCAGTACTTGGTGAAATCTTTTTTACTCTCCTGAAAAGAGCTTTTATTCTAGCTACAAATTCTCTTGGACTAAATGGTTTAGTAATATAATCATCGGCTCCTAATTCAAGGCCTAAAACTTTATCAAATTCTTCAGACTTTGCAGTTAATATTATAATGGGTATATCTTTTGTTTGTGAGTTTTGTTTTAAATTCCTACATACTTCTAAACCATCTATTCCGGGGAGCATTAAATCAATTATAAATAAATCAGGTATTGATGAATTTATTTCTTTTAAAATTTCTTCACCATCACTAAATGAATTAACTTTATAACCAGCAGTTTCTAAATTATAAGTTATCAAACTTTGAATATTAACTTCATCTTCAACTATGT
>JBDMZA010000652.1:0-2712 GCA_039770155.1 Clostridiales bacterium | reverse complement strand
CAAAACTATCCCTGAAGCTTTGTCCAAAAATAAAATTTCTGATGATGTATTACAATTTGCTGGAGAAGTCCTTGGTGATTATAAAAATAAATCTGTACCAATTAATGAAAAATGGCAGAATAATGATCTATTATTAATTGATTTTATAAATTTATTGAAGGATAAAGATCATGAAGAATATGGTTTTGCTTTACATAATATTCTAAAAATCATCGAGTTGGTTAGAGGTGAATTTACTGGAATAGATTTATCTAACTTAGATTTTAAGAATGTAGATTTAAATAAAAAAATACTAGGGAGAACCTAAAAAATAATATCCAATTCTTCTCGTCTGAAGTTTGCTTGAAGCGTACGAATTCATTCTTGAGAATTTGAATTTATTTTTTGGATATCCCTAAGTAAGGAATAATCTTATTTGAATCTAATAAATTTGATATGCTATAATTCAACTATAGTGTAGATAAGATTATTATAAGTACAAAATATTATATAAATTATGAAAGTAGTGATTGATATATTTAAAAATAGAAATGAAGTTGAAAATTATATTTATAAATCATATATGAGAGCTGTTAAAAACATTGATAAGAACTTACCAGATAAAGATACCAGAAACCCTCAATTAACAAAAAAAATTTTAAACCTTTTAGGTGATCCAGATCTAAATCAAAAAAATATTATGGTAACTGGTAGTAAAGGAAAAGGATCTGTTAGTAGAATTATAGCAAAATTACTTGAAGCACATGGATATAAAATTGGTCTTTTTACAAGTCCTCATTTGATAAAGTTTAATGAGCGAATTAGGATTAATGGGATTGCAATATCAGATGATGATTTAATAAAATATGCAGATGAAATAAAGAGTACTGTAGATTCCATTGAATCAAAGCTACCCAATAATATATATATTGGACCACTTGGAATAACTGTGGTTATTGCTATGTTGTATTTTAAGGATAATAAAACTGATTTTAATATTATTGAATGTGGTAAAGGGGCAAGATATGATGATGTTGCCTTTATAGAAAGTGATATTTCGGTTATAAATAATATTTTTTTAGAACATGTTCCCCAACTTGGTAATACTATAAGTGAAGTAGCATATAATAAATCAGGTGTTATTAAAAGAAATCACAAAGCAGTATTTACATCCAATCAACATTTAGAGACTATTAAAATAATCGAAGAAAATGCCAGGGAATTATCAGTTCCATTGAAAAAATATGGTGATGATTTTGTTTGTAAAAATATTAGTATATCAACAAAGGGTACAAAATTTGATGTTAAGACAAAAAAGAATCTTTATCCAAATTTAGAATTAAAATTATTAGGAAGTCATCAAGCATATAATGCAACTCTTTCATTAGGGGTTTGTGAAGAATTAGTAGAAAATATTGATTTAAATAAAGTTAAAAAGTGTTTTTCAAATTTGACATGGCCAGGAAGATTAGAAATTGTAAATTATAAACCTCTTACAATTATAGATGGTTGCATTAATAGAGAAAGTACTAAATATGTAAAAGAGATTATTGATAATATAAAAAAATCCAATATTATTTTGATTGTTGGAATTCCTGATGATAAAGATTATTATGGAGTTGTGGATGAGTTTAAAAATATTTCTTATAAGATAATAGCAACCAGGACAAAAAATCAATACATGAAGTTTACTAATAATCAAAATGAAGTTATTTATAAACTGGTAGAAGATAAATTTATATTTATTGAAAACTTAAAAGATTCTATTGATTATGCTTATAAATCCATTAAAGAAGATGAATTATTATTAGTTTTAGGAACACAATCTCTTATTAGAGAGACTAAAGAGTATTTTAAGCAAGCTACAACTGATTTAGATTGAGAGGATTAAATGATTATATCTAAAAGTATTTTAACGAAAACTGAAAAAGAATTTTCTATAAATAGGTATGATGGGAAAAAAAGAAGTAAAAAATCATTTATCTATAAAAAAGGCTCTGTTCCCATTTTGTTGTCAGCACCACATACAATAAATCAAGTTAGAGATGGTTCAGAAAAACGCGCTGAAGTATATACTGGAAGTATCGTTAAAATACTTAATAAAGAATCCAAGTGCCATATTATTTATAGATCAAAAAATGATTCACTTGATCCAAATTTTGATAGTCCTGATGATGATGGTGATTATAAAAATAAAGTAATTGATATTATTAGAAAAAATAATATCAAAGTTTTTTTAGATATACATGGAGCGCAGGAATCAAGAGATTTTGATATAGATTTGGGAACCGATTATCAGCAATCACTTTTTGGACATAATTTTATATCTGAATTAATAAAATTAATTATGGGGAAAAATTTAATTTTAAATATTAAAGAAAATGATACTTTTCCAGCAAGTTTTCAACATACAGTTACTAAAAATACTTATTTGAATGCATTTATCCCATGTATTCAACTTGAAATTAATAAAAAATTTAGAGATATTGATAGAATTGAGAATTTTAATAATTTGATTAAATCTTTAATAGAACTTGTTAATAGCTTAAAAGATATTGACTATAAGAATAATGAAATATTTTTATATACTGCAAAAAAAAGCAGGTCGCATATACCGATTGATAAAGTTGAATTTCACGAAAGAGATTGTGAAAAATTAGAATTAAGTCATGGAGATTCAGTTCAAGTTGAATCAATATTTAAAAATAAATCTAGTATGAGTTTGTTTTCTAT
>JBDMZA010000651.1:0-3119 GCA_039770155.1 Clostridiales bacterium | reverse complement strand
GATTAGTAATATTTGTTGGAGTTTCAGTATAATTATCATTCGATGTAGTAGTTGTAGGCTCAGTAGTTTGATTTGCTGATGTACCATTAAAAATAATATTACTTGGAATACTGTTTTCACCACTATAAGTTAAATTAAATCCAAAACTTGTAGAACTATTCGTTGGTATAACTGAATTCCAAGAATTATTTTTTACAATAACAGATTTATTAGTTTGTGCATATGTTGCGTTCCACATAGTGGAAATATTTTGATTACCTGAAAATGTCCATTCAACTGTCCATCCATTAATATCAGATGATCCTAAATTTTGAATAACTACATTTATAGTTGCACCATTTCCCCAATCATTATTAATTTCATATAATACTGTATCATCAGCAGAAGCATTAATTGATATTGTTATTGCAATCATAGTAATGGTTAAAACTCCTAGTATACTTAGTATGGTTATTGATTTTTTTTTAATGTGTAAGTTACTCATTAATAAATTTCCTCCTTTTTTATCTATAAATTTATTAAAAAATACTTCCACCTGCTGATCTGTGCCCATGATGGGCACAGATTTAACAACATAGTGGATTTATTTTTAGTCGAGGATTATTTTTTTTCTAAAGACTATCAATACTATTTAAATAATTCTCTAGCATAGTGTAACCTTTGGAATCTTTATTATTCCTGTCATTAGAATTATTAGGATCAAGTCCGTTTTTATTTTCCCATGAATCAGGCATACCATCATGGTCTGAGTCTGTAGGAGCTGTTCCATTTTTTAGTGATGGATGACCACCAACTTCACTTGGAGTACTTATAAAACCGTTACTACCATATGTTGCAGTTCCATTACGAACTTCTTCAATAATACGTGAATCTACAGAATCATAGTTAGGCAATGAGCAGCCTACATCTTTAAGTACATCTATATAGGCATCTTCTGCAGTTTGTTGTCTGATAGGCATATATTCAACTGGATTATCAAGCTTTAAACCTGGTATAGCGGCTTGATCATTATCAATTGATCCTGTATATTGTGGAAATACACCTTTCCAGTTGTCAGCTGTGACATCAGGATGTCCTACTACATAGTTATCAGCAACATACCAATCGCCATAATCAGAAGCACCATCACGTGACCAAGGAGAACAAATCTGTGAATGTTTTTCAATAGCAGTTGGGGTTCCAGGTCCTGGCTTTATATAATTAGCTACAACATTAGTGCTAGTACCAGTATGTTCTGGTTTGCCAACTTCGTGTACTTCACCACCATAAATACCAAAATTCTTCCAATTGTATATTACATTATTTCTAAGATCATTATTTCCAGAGCCAGAAGCAATACGTGGGTTGCGGTCAGTATTGTGTGCAAAAAGATTATGATGATATGTACCACGGTTATTTCCCCAAATTCCACCAAACTTATGATCGCTAGAGCAAGCTTCCGTAATCATACACCATTGAAATGTTACATCTTCGTTAAAATAAATAGAAAATACTTCATCACCACTCCAACTTGCTGAAACATGGTCAATAATAATATTGCGACCAGGATTGTTGTGATCATTGGTTATTGTATCATCATTTGCATTTGCTCTTACCCTAATGTATCTCAGTATTACGTTGTCAGCACTGATTTTAAGACTACCATTGATACAAATACCATCTCCTGGAGCTGTTTGTCCAGCTATTGTAATATCGTCATTGGAAATAGTAAAATCACCTTTTATAGTACCTCCAACTCGGAATACAACTGTTCTTGCTCCTGAAGCACCAAGTGCCTCACCAAGACTTCCTGAGCCAGAACTATTGAGAGTTGTGACTTCATAAACCTTGCCACCACGTCCTCCAGTAGCAGTTTTTCCATATCCTTCAGCACCAGGGAATGCAACTAGTGATTCATCGGTAACATTTGTCACAACTGGTGAAGTCTGACTAGGCTCTGGTGTTGTTTGTGTAGTTACATCAGCTGTGGTTGCATTAGCTGTAACAACTGGTGTAACATTTGAACTTGTTGAAGATGTTACTGTAAAGTTACTTGGAACTGAAGTATCACCACTATAGCTAAGATTAAAACCAAATGATTGGGAGCCGCTAGTTGGAATAGTTCCATTCCATGCATTATTTTTAACTGTAACTGAGCTACCACTTTGTGTATATTCAGCGTTCCACATATTTGTTAGTTTTTCATTGCCAGAAAATGTCCATTTTATAGTCCAATCCTGGACAACAGAACCTTTGTTAGTAATATCTACGCTTACAGTAGCTCCAGAACCCCAATTGTTTTGAATTTTATAATCTACTATAAAATTCTCGGAATTTACTGGTGCTGCACTTAAGTTTACAGCAGATATAACTGATATTGATGTAATAATAAAAATTATTACAAGTACTAATTGAAATTTTTTCATACTTTACTACCTCCAAATTAAAATATTTTTTTAAAAAACTACACTACATGAGTTCAAAAGCAAAATTATTAATATAAAATCTTATATGTTGTGGATTTATTATCAAAATTCTGTAGTGTATATTTTTTAGGGGATTTTTTTTAAAGCAAATACTATTATTAGATAAAAATTTAAACTATATTTGTATCTGATAATATCTTAGGGATATCCAAAAAATAAACTCTAATTCTCGAGTATGAATTCGCATGATTTAAGCGAACTTCAGACGAAAAGAATTTGGTATTATTTTATTAAATAGAAATACAATTAAATCTGAATGTTTGGATTTGCTGTAAATATTTATTCTGATAATGATCTAATTCAAACATCAAAAATAAATTATTAAGAAGTATAACAATTTGTAAAAATGCCTCGTTTGCAAAGAATTTTTAACGACAAATTTAAGAGTTAATGCTCAAAATATTCATAAATTTAAAGTTTTATATTATTATGTATATATTATTTATATATTCTTTTATTTTACATTATATTATAAAAAAAAACCTAACCTAGGGATATTAAAAAAAACAAATTTACACTAATAACACCTTCTACTTTAAAAAAGATTCTTATGCTATGGTGCAATAACAAAGCTAAGTTAAATTTACTGTGGTTTGTTTATAATTAGTTATTTTTACTTAATTATACTATATTATCAATTAAATTTTATCATTT
>JBDMZA010000650.1:0-3166 GCA_039770155.1 Clostridiales bacterium | reverse complement strand
AGCTAAGACTATTCTTCTATCTGAACCTTTTAACTTATTTATTACATCTATAAAAATATCATTGCATGTTTCTAAAATTTTAGTTATCATTATTTTAATCTCCTTTTGTGTGATTTTTTTTGTGGTGAGAAAATACTAACACATTTTAGGGGATTTTTATTATTTAAATATTAAATTTTTAACTTAACTTGACTAGTTTATTTTTTGATCTTGCCTAATATTGGTGAAAAGGCTAATCATTTAATAATTTCTGACAGACAAAAGAAAAATGGTACAAGTTGGAGTAAAGATGGTTCTATTTCGCTTGGAACAGTAGCAACAATAAATTTTAATAAAGAAAATAACAATTGGATAAAAAAATAGGGAATTTGAATTCAAATTTTCCAAATTAGAAAAATGTGCTTAATATTAAATTAATGTAAAATACCAAAATAGATACATATTCAAGTATATGTATCTATTTTTTTGATGCCTAAATCACAATAATGTTTCTGAATGTTTCAAAATTATTATTTGTTAAATATTGGTACAGGCATTTACACAGGTTGTAAAATTTAAGCAAATTTCAGACGAAAAGAATTCGGTATTATTTTTTAGGTTCTCCTTAGGAACAGCTAAATAATTAATCATATGATTTTAGTGATTTTCTTATTTTGAAAATTTTATATTATCTTTTAGGTTATTTTAGATTATGAAAGTCTATTTTTTCCTCAAATTCTTTTATCTTTGTTATCCTTGCTGCTATTTTTAACCACTCAGAAATTCTTTTTAAATCTGTTTGTTTTTTTACAATTTTAATTAATCCTTCTGAAACATCATCTAAATCTTCTAAAATTTCTAGTATAGCTTCTATTTTACCTTCTATTTTACCTTCTATTTTACCTTCTGCTATTCCATCTTCTTTTGCATCAAAAAGTCTTGACCGTTCATCCATTAAAGCTGCTTCTCTTGATTCATATGCCAATCTCTTTCTTTCATCTAAACTTGCCTTTTTTAACACTTTATATGCTTTTCCTATATTTTCATTTTTCTTTGCTAACACTTCCATCGCCTCCTTTGTATCAGCATTTAAAAACTCCATCCAATCTAATATTTTATCTTTTGTTGTATTACTTTTTTTATATTCCTCTATTTTAGGTAATTCTAAAAAATGCAGTTCCAACATATCTGTTAATTTATACTTTAAATCATCTTCAAATATATGAAATTTTGTATGCACTTCATTAAATGGTAAAAATTCATAATCTATTATATTTATTGCAATACATTTCTTTAGCTTTTTATAATAATCTCCACTTTTTATTTGTAAAGTATACATTTTACTCCAATAAAAAAGACTTCTCTCTGGCATATATTTTGTCTTTGCAAGTTGTATTTCTATATCTATATTTTTTCCTTCTGGTGTCTTTATTCTAACATCTAAAATTCCTTTTTTGTCTTCTTCAAATTCTTTTGGCAATTCTGTATTTATAATTTCTATTCCTCTAAATTCTGATTCTGGTAAATTTAATACTAAACTTAGAAAATTAATTAATATTTCTTTATTTCTTTCATCTCCAAAAATTAATTTAAATGCAAAGTCAATTTTTGGAGTCATGATAAAATTATCTTTATTATTCATTACCTGATATTCACTCCCTATGCTTATATTATATCAAATTTTTTTGCCATTATCTATATGTAACAATCAAACATATGTTCTATATGATTTTATATGATTTTTTTATAAAATCAAGTATTTATATGTATTTTTTGTTAAATAAGTCAATAAAATAAATAGTAGTTTATTTTATTGACTTATTTAACAGTAATTATTAAACTCATCTCGATATTTCTTTTCCTGTTTCCATATATGAAAATCTTTAAATAAATAACTCTTATTATCTTTGGGAAGGTTCATAATTTGTTGAAACTTTGTATAGAAAAAATCTTAGATTCAGTTATAAAAACATTGTATGGTTATGCCCTTACAAAGTTAATTAACATATCAACGAAAAATGAACCCTCCTTCATCTTTGGTTTTTTCAAAATAGTATTCCAATAATGACATATTAAGCGTTTTACCAAATCCCATTGGTCTTGTAATCAAAAGAACCTTTGATGAATCATCTATTATATCTTTTATAAACATTGTTTTGTCAACAAAATACAAATCATTGTCAATAAATTCCTTAAAATCATCAACTCCAACAGTTTCTCTTTTCATTAATCATACCTCATTTCATATATCTTTATTTCTTCATTATATCAGATACTTTTTTTTGTTATCTAGATATGTGATTTTATAATCAAATATTTACTCTATTTCGCATGTATTTGTATAGTTTTTATTTTATATAGAATTAGTTTTTCTTTCAACGATACTAGAGTTTATTGCGATATGTTATAATTAATATAGTATATATATTTAAAAGGAAGTGAAATCTTATGAAAAAACTACCTATTGGCATTCAAACTTTAAGCATATTAATTAATAATAATTGTATATATATAGATAAAACTAAAAGAATTACAATTTTATTTTAATAAATTTAAAAATTATTGGTTTTCTACTGCTACTCCAACCTTTTTAATTAAACTCATTAAGCAGCAAAAGGATCTTAAAGACTTTGATGGTTATAAAGTTGATGAAAGTATTTTTGATTCATATGATTTGGAAAACGCTATGATTGATTATCTTATTGAAATCAAAATAGAAAAGTTTCAAAATTGTTTAAAATCAATGTTTTCTGCTATTCCCTCATTTCCGCATTTACCATATGAAAGTTACTATCATTCAATGATTTATATGATAATGACATTATTAGGTGTTAAAATGGATTTAGAAGAGAATACTGACCAAGGTAGAATTGATGGTGTTATTGAATTTGATTCTATTATATACATAATAGAATTTAAACTTGATAAAGTACAAGATGCTATGAAACAGATAGAAGATAAAAAATATTATGAAAGGTATTTAAAGAGTAATAAAAAAATCATCTTACTTGGTATTGGTGGGTTTAGAGATAAAAATATCGAAGTATTATCTGAAGAAATTAAAAGTAAATAAAACCCTTTAATACATAATTATATACTGGAATCTAATATTTTATCAAATATTAAGAAAAAACATTTTGAAAATGTAGATTTATTTTTTTGGATATCCCTTAATCATACATTCTTT
>JBDMZA010000649.1:0-9996 GCA_039770155.1 Clostridiales bacterium | reverse complement strand
GTGAAATTTCTTGATTCCTAAGATTACTAAAATTAACTTACATATGGTAACTTTAACAGATTTGATATTATATATACTAATTTATATAAAAAATTATAGAAGAGTTTTTAAAGGGAAGTGAAAGATTGATTGATAAAAAAAGGATTGAAAATGCTATAAGGGAAATATTGTATGCAATAGGAGAGGACCCAGAAAGAGAAGGACTTCAAGAAACACCAAAAAGAGTTGCAAATATGTATGATGAAATATTTGAAGGATTAAATAAGAATCCGAAGGATGTCGTGAAAATTTTTAAAGAAAAAAATCATGATGAAATGGTTATGGTTAAAGAAATTCCACTTTATTCAATGTGTGAACATCATTTATTACCTTTTATAGGTGTAGCTCATTTGGTTTATATGCCAAAAGACGGTAACATAATGGGACTAAGTAAATTAGCCAGAATTGTAGATATTGTTTCTAAAAGACCTCAATTACAGGAAAGATTAACTACAGAAGTTGCAGATATAATCATGGAAACTATAAATCCTAAGGGAGTAGCTGTTGTGGTTAAAGCTGAACATTTATGTGTTACAATGAGGGGAATAAAAAAGGCAGGTTCGATAACTGTTACCTCAGCATTAAGGGGTGTTATGAAATCTGACGCTAGAACAAGGTCAGAAGTAATGTCTCTTATTACAGGAAGATAATTTAAGATAACAATAGTTGAAAAAACATAGATTGTTGTATAAAATGGGAGTCAAGAAACATTTATTCTTTGGTAATATTTTAAATTAGAATTCTATAAATAAGGTAAATGGAGGTGATTTGATTAAGAAATACTTAAATATATCAAAAAAAGATTATTTATTATGACAATATTGTACAAGAAATACAGGTTTATAATATTTATTTCTTTGTAAAATCACAGAACTTAATAGTGAATTGTTTAATTTGTAAATTGTGGTTTTATACTAGAAGATCAGTTATATGATTAATAATAACCATAGATCATTGAAGATATAAATTTTAAACTATAAAATTTATGATAAAAGGCAGAAAAGTTACTTTTAGTGTATTTTTAGTAATAGGAGAACCTAAGAAATAATATTGAATTCATGTTCGAGAGTAAGAGTTTATTTTTTGGATGTTCCTTAGTTAAATAACAAATAATGTTAACATAGATGCTTTAAATTTACAAAGAAAAATTTTAAAATTATTGTTATAATATATGTATCTACTATCTTATTATTGGCAATTTTATTTGTCTAAAGGGGCAGTGCATAGATGGCAATTATACTAAACGATAGATTTAATATTGAATTTAGAAATGAAAATGATATAGAATATTTAATCATCGGTGTAGACTTAAATGAAAAAGTAAATAACTACCAAATAGAAATTATTGGTTATAATGAGAATATGAATTTTATGCCAGTAAATGTTGTAGAACAAGATGAGGCTGTATATTTTTGTTACGAAATTGAATCAAAAATAAGTTTAACTCAGGTTATAGAAAATACTCAATTATCAAAAGATGAAGTTTTAAAAATTATAATTGAAATAACAAAATTCATAATTTCATGTTATAGATTTTTATTAACTGATACAAGTTTATTGCTTGATTCAGATTATATTTATTTGGATATGACTTCTGGAGATGTGTATATGATCTATATACCAATAGATTGTGGGGGAGACATAACCAAACAATTAACTAACATAGTTAAAGATATTTTTACAAAAGTAAAAAATAATCCTGAAAATACAGAAATAGGTTATTTTGAAACAATTTTAAAAATGATTGAACCCAATATTGATGATATCAAAGAATTTTATAGAAAATTAAAGGATATTTATAATAGCAATTCTATAGATTCAAATGGTATTAAGTTAATTCCACAAGGGTTAAGTAGCAATAATAGTACTGATGGAATAGACAAAAAAAATGAAGCAATTGAAAATTCAAATAATCAAAATAGTATTTTCACTGGTATAGAGAATTTAATTGGTGAAGGTCAAGATAAAAATGATAATGAAATAAATAAAGTTCAAAAAGTTAATTATGAAGATCATTATTTAAATAATGAATTAGAAGAAAAACCAAATGAACTTTTAGATAAAAATTTAAATGAGAACTTAAAAAAAGATTTTAGTGATATAAAAGATAGTAACTTTTATATGAGAAGAGATGAAACTAGCAATTATGAAGATGAAGCATTATCAAAAGAAAATTATCAAAATAATGGCTTTAATGAAGCTCCTGAAGTAGATAATATGAATAACAATAAGTTAGAACATAATTATCTCAATGATACAGTTTATGAAAATAATAATATTTCTTCTCAAAAAAAAGGAGTGAGTCGCATTTTTCTGGCTTTTTTATTTCAATTAATAATAGTAGTGGTAGTTGGTGGAATTATTGTAACAGGTGTTTTCTCTGAATTTGGTGAAAGCAAAACTACATATGCTTTTATAATTGCAACTGCAGTAGTAGTAAGTGCAATTATGTGGGATAAAGTTTTAGATAACCGTCTGCTAAAAAAGAGAAAAGAACAAGATTCAGATGATGGTAAAAAGGGTTCAAATAGTTATGATAACGAATATTTGGATGATGAAGATAATTTTGATAATAATGGTTATTTAGATGAAGTTAATCAAAGAAGTAACCAAAATAATAGGGATTATAATCAAAATAATCCTCCTCAAAGTGATTATAAAGGACAACAACCACTACATAATAATCCATCACCGCCATATAATAGTCCTCCAGCACCATATAATAATCCATCACCACCATATAATAATCCGCCACCACCATATAATGAACCGCCACCACCATATAATGAACCGCCACAATATAATAAACAACAACCGCAGCACAGTAATCCATATAATCAAAACAATGCAAATGATTATAATAATCCATATAGTCAAAATACTGATTATGAACAATACGATGAAGGATCTTATGGAGAAACACAGGGATTAGACATTAATCAAATAAATAATATAAAGAATGTAAAAAAACCAAATAATTTTAATAAACCTCCTGTGGTGAATAATGTAGATGAAGATCCAAATGATTTAGATGAAAATGAAGAAACAGTAGTTATGTTTGATGAGGAAGATTCAAAATATCCTATTCTGGTAGATCTGTCAGGAAAAACAGGAAAAGATATTGTTATTAATAAAAATAAATTTGTAGTAGGAAGAATGAAAAAACAAACAGATTTTGCTTGTCATAATAATTCTGTGGGAAGACTTCATGCTGAAATTATTAGTAAGAGAGGTGAATATTATGTAAAGGATCTGGAATCAAGAAATGGAACTTATTTAAATGGTAAAAGAATAAAAGGCAAGAAAGAATACATTATTTCAAATAATGATAGGATTTCTTTTGCAAATAGTCATTTTAAATTTGTTCGAAAATAGTTAAAATAACTAAAGAAATAATAAAAATAGAAGAGACACTATTAATACTGATTATTATCATACTTAAAGTATATTTCAAAAATAAATTGTCATTCTCCAGAGAAAAGCTATATGCATTAAGTCATTCTGAGCGAGAACAAAACAGTAATATTTTTAGATTCTCCTTGTATAAAGTTACCCAAGAATTTAAAAAATTTTTTATGGATGTTACTTTAAAGGATAATAAATAGAGTTTTTGGGGGAGTGAAAGAAGATAATGTCTGATCAAAAGAAAGTTATGCAAATTATTAATGATGATGAGAATAATAATTTAATTATATTGGTGGATTCTGAAGAACAGATTTTAGAATATCAAATTGACATGATAAAAAATAATAATATCAGATTATTAACTCCAAAAATAGGTAAACAAGATGATAAAAGAATTTTGAGATATGATCTAAATGATTATGATTTGGCTTTTTCAAATTTGGAGAAATCTAAGAATAAAGTAAAAGTTATTTTTGAAGGATTATTTGATATAAATGAAATAATTAGTAATTGTGAAAAATATTTATTATTTCAGGAATGTTTACTTTTAAATAAAAATTTTTTATTTAGAAGAAAGTCGAATGGATGTATATATTTACTATACATACCTATAAAAAGAAATAAAAAATCTGATGATGTTTATAAATCATTGTCAATTAGTGTTATTAATAGTTTTATTTATAGTGATTCGGAAAATTTGATAATTCAAACATTAGTAAACTTTATTAAAAGAAATGACTTTACTTTAAATTTATGGGGACATTTTCTTGAGAAATCTTTAATTTCTTTTAATAAAATAGATGAAACTGGTAATGATTATAATAATGATAATTCAACAGAAAATTCTATAAAGATGATTGAAAATACTGAAAATAATTATAACACTGATGATAATGGCGATAGTGAACTCAATTTTGATAGTTTGGTAAAGGATTTAAAAAATTCAAGTAATAAGCATATTATTAATAATAAATTATTTGAGAATAATAGAAATTTAACTGTAGATAATAATGTGAATTATAATGAAAACGAGAATGAACTTGTTTCAGAACCAATTAAAAAACTTTCTAAACCAAAGCGCAACGCAAAACTTGTGACCACAGAAAACAATTTATCTAGAAAAATAAATAAAATAAAAGATGATAATAATAAAAATAGGTCTGAACCTTATGAAAATAGAGAAGCAAATGATGATTTGACTTTAAGTATAAAAAGAGAATATGAAATAGGAGATAAAAATAATGGTTTAAAAATATATTTCAACAAGTATTTTATAGGATTTTCAATACAAGTGGTATTTTTAATGATTATTTTTTCTTTGAGTAAAAATAAAGACTTAATTGAATATTTAGATATAATTACATTTAATGCCAAACTATCATTATTTCTTTTTGCGTTAATTGTAAGTATATTTATATGGAGTACAATTTCATTTATAACTAATAAATTAAAAAATGAAGTAGTTATGTCAAAGTATGATATATGGAATATACCTAATCCAGGAGAATTGGACAAATTAATAAATAATAGTGAATATAAAGAGAAATTATCAGATTTTGTAACTGTGAAAGTTGATGATTATTATGATTACCCTTATTTAGAATCAGAATATCAAGGTACATATGAACGAATATTTATTACAAAATCGGTTTTTAATATTGGAAAAACTTTTGATAAATCAGATTATATATTAAACAGTGAAAAAATAGATAATTTACATGCAAGAATTTTAAGAACTGATAGGGAATATTATTTAATCGATTTGTCAAAAGAAAATAAAACTTTTATAAATGATGAAAAGCTAAAAGGAAAGCAAAAAGTTAATATTAATAATAATGACAAAATAAGATTTGCAGATATTAGTTTTACTTTTAATGTATAAGGATAACAAAAAAAATTAATAGTTTAGTATAAAATCACATAGGAGAACCTAAAAAATAATACCGAAGTCTTTTCGTGTGAAGTTCGCTTAAATCATGCTAATTCATACTCAAGATATTATAGTTTATTTTTTGGATATCCCATAGTTATAGTGGTTTTTTAGAAAAGGGAATATAATAATATTTTTAGGTTGTTCCAAGAAAAGATTTTAATTTTATTTTGTGAGGATAATCAATGATTAAAAGATATTTTTCAGTTGCTGCTGTAAGCGATGTTGGTGGAGGAAAATCAACAAATCAAGATAATTTACTGGTTAAAATAGGTGAGGATAAATATGGCGATTTTGGCTTGTTTATTGTTGCAGATGGAATGGGTGGATTATCTTATGGTGCTATAGCTAGTCGAATTGTTGTAAACAAATTTGGCATCTGGTGGGAAACTAAATTTAAAGAGATTTTAAAAAATTACAAATCAGATGTCATTAAAATTGTAAATAAGGAATTAAACTATACTGTTGAAGAAGCAAATAATGAAGTTATTAATTTTAGTAAAGTTGTAGGAGAGCGAGTTGGAACAACAATATCAGTTTTATTTTTATATAAAGATTCATATATAATTAAGCACATAGGTGATAGTAGAGTATATGCTGTAAGTGATGATTTATTGCAGTTGACAATTGACCATTCTTGGGTTGCAAGAGAAATAAGATATGGAAGACTCACAGAGAAAGAGGCAAAGCGACATCCACGAAGAAATGTATTAACTCAATGCATAGGAGTTAGTAAGAAAATAGATATTTATGAGGATTATGGTTTAATAAATAAAAATGAAGTATATTTTATATGTAGTGATGGTTTTTATAGATTGATAAAAGGCAATGAAATACAAGAACTTTTAAGGGATTATAGTGAAAAAAAAATTATTACGTTAAAGGATGTAGCTAGTAATTTACTTGAGAATGTTAAAAAACGAAATCCAAAAGATAATATTTCTATTATTATTATTTCACCTGAAGAACATAGTTTTAGGAAAAACTCAATTGGAAAAGTAAAAGCAGCAATGTTTTAAAAAATTTATTAATTCAGATAAACTATAAACTAAAAGCAAATAACATCACTTGAATGTTGTTTATTGATGTTATTTGCTATATAAATTATACTCAATCACAAATCTTTTTTTGAAACTTTTAATCGCTCTATAGCTCTGTTTACAGCTGATTTTGATCTAATATATTCTAAGTGGTTTAATTTTCTTAGAAGTCTTTCTTCGGCTCGTTTTTTTGCTTCGTTTGCTCTGTTTACATTAATTTCATGAGGCCATTCTGCCGTATCTACAAGAATTATAGCTTTATTGTTTTTTATTTCTACAAAACCTTCACTTAAAAAAGCTTCTAGCCATTCATCATCTTGCTTGATTTTAAGTGTGCCAACATCAACAGTAACTACCATTGGTATATGATTTGATAAAATACCCATTTCACCTTCTATTGTTTTTAAAACAAGTGAATCAATTTCACCAGTGAAAAAAATTTTTTCTGGAGTCATTATCTCAACATAAAAAGACATTTTAACCCCCCTTATTATTAGTTCTAAATTTATTCTTTGGCAGCTTCATAAACTTCATCAATACTGCCTTTCATAAGGAAAAGAGATTCTGGAATTTCATCCATTTTTCCTTCTATTATTTCTTTAAATCCTCTAATAGTCTCTTTTATTGGAACATATCTTCCATTATATCCTGTGAAATTTTCTGCAACAAAGAATGGTTGAGATAAGAATCTTTGTACTTTTCTTGCTCTATAGACTATTAATTTATCTTCTTCAGAAAGTTCATCCATTCCAAGGATTGCTATAATATCTTGAAGTTCTTTATATCTTTGTAAAACTTCTTGTACATGACGTGCTACAGTATAGTGTTCATCACCTATTATTCTAGGTTCTAAGATTCTTGATGTTGAGTCTAATGGATCAACCGCAGGATATATTCCCTGTTCTACAATCTGTCTTGATAATACAGTTGTAGCATCAAGATGTGCGAAAGTTGTTGCAGGAGCAGGGTCGGTTAAATCATCAGCGGGAACATAAATTGCTTGAACAGAAGTAATAGAACCATTTTTAGTGGAAGTAATTCTTTCTTGAAATTCTCCAACATCAGTAGCAAGAGTTGGTTGATATCCAACAGCCGAAGGAATACGACCAAGTAAAGCTGAAACTTCTGAACCTGCTTGAATAAATCTAAATATATTATCAATAAATAATAAAACATTTTGACCCATTACATCTCTAAAATATTCTGCCATAGTAAGACCGGTAAGTCCTACTCTCATTCTTGATCCAGGAGGTTCATTCATTTGTCCGAAAACTAATGCAGTTTTTTCAATTACACCAGATTCTTTCATTTCGTTCCATAAGTCATTACCTTCACGGGTTCTTTCACCAACACCAGTGAATACCGAATATCCACCATGCTCAGTTGCAATATTTCTTATAAGTTCAAGAATTAGAACAGTTTTACCAACACCAGCACCACCAAAAAGCCCAATTTTACCTCCTTTAGGATAAGGTGTAAGAAGATCAACTACTTTTATACCTGTTTCTAAAACTTCAGTTGCAGGTTTTAGGTCCTCAAACTTTGGAGCATCTTTATGAATAGGACTAAAATCATTAGTTTTTATTGGTCCCATTTTATCTACAGGCTCTCCTAATACATTAAACAATCTTCCTAAAACTTCTTTTCCAACAGGTATTGTAATAGGTGCACCAGTATCGACAGCTTTCATTCCTCTTACAAGACCATCTGTTGATGTCATTGCAACGCATCTGACAGTATCATTTCCAAGATGTTGCATTACTTCAGCAATTAGTGTAGAATCATTATTTTCTATTTTAACTGCATTATATATATTAGGTAAACTACTATATTCAAATCTTATATCAAGTACAGGTCCGATGATTTGAATAATATTACCAGTTGATTCTGACATTTTTCTTTCACTCCAATCTATAGTTCTTTAGGAAACCCTAAAAAATAATATCACATTTTATTTTAAAGCTGCTGCTCCACCCACTATTTCAGATATTTCTTGAGTTATTGCAGCTTGTCTAGCTCTATTATAGTAAAGATTTAAGTGCTGAATCATTTCATCTGCATTTACTGTTGCATTATCCATTGCAGACATTCGTGCACTTTGTTCGCTTGTAAATGATTCTACTAGAGCTCCATATATCATACCTTTTAAGTATTTTGGAATTAATACATCAAATACAGATGCTTTTGAAGGTTCATATATTAATGACTCATCTATATTTAAACTTTCTAAATTATAATCTTTTAGTTCTGATTTTAATGAATCAACTTCTAAAGGCAGAAGTTGTATACATTTTGGTTGGAGATTTAAAGAAGAAACCATTTCTGTATAGAGTATTGAAATTTCATCGATTTCATTGGATTTAAATTTATCTAAAAAGTAATCAGCTATTTCTCTAGCTCTATATACAGTAGGATTTTGGACAAAATAATCAAAATTTTTATCCACATTGTAATCTCTTCTTATAAAATGATTTCTACCTATATGTCCAGCTACAAAAATTTTTGCATCTGGATCTTTGACTAAATATTTCTCAGATAACTTAATAATGTTATGGTTATATCCGCCTGCTAAACTTTTGTCACCAGTTATTATAAAGAAAGCTTTATTTTTTGATGCTTTTTCTTTTCTCAAATCAAAAAATTGGCTTTCAATTTCACCACTATGTATCAGTATATCTGAAATTGTTGCTTTTACTTTATTAAAATAAGGCAAAGTATGTTCTAATTGCTGTCTTGCTCTTTTTAATTTAGCAGCAGAAATTAATTTCATTGCCTTTGTTATTTGTCTTGTTTCTTTTATACTCTTAATTCTTAATTTAATTTCTCTCATACTTGCCATAATAAATCACCTATTATTATCTAAGAGATATACAAAAATAAGTTATATTTAGTACATTATTTTTTGATTTCTCCTAAATAAGATTTTTTAAATTCTGAAACTGCTTTCTTTAACTTCTCTTCATATTCATTATTTAATTCACCTGTTTTTTGAATATAATCCAAAATTGTTTGATAACTGCTTTTTATATAAGCTAAAAATTCGGAATTAAATTTAGTAATAGATCTTGATGGTATTTCCATTAGATATTTATTTGTTGCAATATATAGAATTATTATTTGTTCTTCAACAGGCATTGTTTTATATTGAGCTTGTTTTAATGTTTCAACTAATTTTTCACCCTGGGTAAGAGTATCCCTGGTAGCTTTATCAAGATCAGATCCAAATTGTGCAAAAACAGCTAATTCTCTATATTGGGCTAAATTCATTCTAAGTGGTCCTGCTACTTTTCTCATAGCCTTAATCTGAGCTGAACCACCAACCCTTGAAACTGATAAACCCACGTTTACTGCAGGACGCTGACCAGAGAAAAATAACTCTGATTCTAAATAAATTTGACCATCAGTAATTGAAATAACATTTGTAGGAATATATGCTGATACATCACCTGCTTGAGTTTCAATTATAGGTAAGGCTGTTATTGTACCACCACCCATGTCATCATTCAATTTAACGGCTCTTTCAAGTAATCTTGAATGAAGATAGAAAACATCTCCTGGATAAGCTTCACGTCCTGGTGGTCT
>JBDMZA010000648.1:0-6454 GCA_039770155.1 Clostridiales bacterium | reverse complement strand
TATCCAAAAAATAAACTCAAATTTTCGAGTATGAATTCGCACGATTTAAGCGAACTTCAGACGAAAAGAATTTGGTATTATTTTTTAGGTTCTCCTTAGTGTGATTATTATTCAAGAATGAGAATTTGTTTTATGAATATTTAGCAAAAGGAGGATATATATGGAAAAAAGATTTACCATGATAGATGATGGATTTGAGTGTGAAAATTGTAATAAAAGTTGTAATCCTTTAAAATATACTGCAAGAAATCATTGCCCATTTTGTTTATTTTCAAAGCATGTTGATGTAAATCCAGGGGATAGATTGGAGAATTGTCATGGAATGCTGATTCCAATAGGTATAGAAAAATTTAAAAAAACATATAAAATTATTTATAGATGTGAGAAGTGTAAAAAAATTAGGAAAAATATTATGGCTAAGGATGATAATTTTGAGCTTATAATAAAATTATCAAGTAATATTTATTGATATTTATTTTTTATCAGGACAAGTTAGGAGAACCTAAAAAATAATACCAAATTCTTTTCGTCTGAAATTCGCTTAAATCATGCGAATTCATACTCGAGAATTAGAGTTTATTTTTTGGATATCCCTTAGGCATAATCAAAAATTTTATAAGACAATTTTTTCAAAAAATATCGATGCTTTAACAAATTTTCAAAAAAGTTTACCAGTTTATTTTTTGATTATACCTAATAGTATGTTTCTAACTAACTATTTCATTATGAAGTTTTGGAACATCAGCTAAAAGCCTTTTTGTATATTCGCATTTAGGATGTAGTATTATTTCTTGAGCAGGACCTTTTTCAACAATATTACCTTTTTCCATTATGTAAATAGTATCACTGACATAATATGCTAAACCTAAATCATGTGTAATGAAAACTATTGTCATATTATTTTCATCACGTAGTTTTAAGAGCATCTCAAGTATTGTGGCTCTTGAACATGCATCTATCATAGAAGTAGGTTCATCAGCAATCAATATTTTAGGTTTTAGCATGGCGATTCTTGCTATCATTAAACGCTGTCTTTGACCACCTGATAATTCAAAAGGATATTTATTTTGCATTTCTTCAAATTTTAAATTAACAAAATTACATGCTTCTTTTAATTTATCAATTGTATGAGCAGGGGTAAGTTTTAAACCTCTAAGTTTTAAACAATCAATTAATATTTTTTCAACACGACTAAATTGATTAAATGAGGAAAAAGGATCTTGAAAAATTGCTTGTACTTTTTTCCAATATGCTTTTCTTCTAGAATGCCCTTTTAAATTTCTGGGTTCACCCATAAAGTTAATGGTTCCTTTTTTATTTTTTAAAAGTCCTAACATTATATTGGCTAAGGTAGTTTTTCCGCTTCCGCTTTCTCCAACAATTGATATGATTTCTTTTTCTCTAAATGAAAAATCGACATGATTAACTGCTGTAACCGCATTTGTACCAAAACCAAAGGTCTTAACAATATTATTTCCACTTAAAACAATGTTATTTTTCATATTTGTTAATCTCCTTTAATTTAGTGTAATCAAAAATACATTTATAGGGTCTGGTTTTAAAGTATTTATCTTGTATATCAGTTTTTGTACATTCTGGGATAACATATTTACATCTCTTTGCAAATCTACAACCTGTCAACTTATTTTTTAAGTTTGGAGGAGTTCCCTGTATAGCTGTTAATTTTTGATTCTTCATACCATATTCGGGAACAATTATTGCCCCCATCAATGCTTTAGAATACGGGTGTATTGGATCGAAAATCACATCATTTACTTTTCCTTTTTCAATTATTTCACCTGCATACATAATCATAATATCTGTAGAAATAGATTTTAAAATTGGTAATTCATGAGTGATAAAAATTATTGATTGTACAAAATTCTTATTCATAAGATCTTTTAAAAGATCTAAAACAATTCTTTGAGATGATACATCAAGAGCAGAAGTAGGTTCATCAGCAATTAATATTTTAGGGTTTAAAATAGTAGAAATAGCTATAACAACTCTTTGCTTCATTCCACCTGAAAGTTCATTTGGAAATGAATATAGTACTCTTTCAGGAAGATTTAGAGTTCTGAATCTATTTATTGCAATATCTTTTATTTTACTAGTTGGTAGTTTATGGTCATGTCCTTTCATAATATCTCTTATGAACTTAAAAATTTTTTTTGTTGGGTTTAAGGCATTCATAGCTGATTGTGGTATATAAGCAATTTCCTTTCCCAAAAAAAGTTTTCTTAAACTAGCATATTTTATTTTCATTATATCAATATCATTAATTAATATACTTCCTGAATTATAATACAATGGAGGAAAATAAAATCCCATAAGACTAAGCGCTAAGGTAGATTTACCACAACCTGATTCACCAGCTATACCTATTATCTTACCTGATTCAAGAGCAAATGTAACTCTATCAACAGCATAAATTTTTTCGTTTAAACGTGTTTTATAGTATGTAGTTAATTCACTTACATTTAATAATAATTTATTCATAATTAACTCCTTATTTTGGGATTGAAAATTTCATCCATGCCAGCATTCATAAGATATAAAGATAAAGTTAAAAATGTAATAATAGCTGTAGGAGGTAAAAATGCCCACCAAGCCTCAACATTTATTGCATCAAATGCTAATGCCCAATTGAGCATGAGACCAAGCGTAATTGAATTTTCAGGGGCAAGCCCTAACATGGATATAGCAGCTTCAGATAGTATACCAGCAGCTGTTTGTATTATAAATGCCATAAATACATATGATGCAATATATGGCAAAATTTCAAATAATATTATTTTAGGAGTAGTATATCCAGATATTTTTGCTATATTAACATGATCACGATGCCTAAGGGAAGAGGTTTGTGCTCTAATTGCTCTTGCTGTCCAAGGCCAACTTGTGACCCCAATTATAATAGCAATTATTAGAGTGCTTCTTTTTTCTAATGAAACAGAAATCAAAATTAATACAATAATTGGAGGAATAACAATAAAAATATTTGTTAAGGAATTTAATATATTATCAATAATTCCCCCTAGATAACCTGAAAACAATCCAATAATCAAGCCTAATATTGTAGCAAAAATTCCTGCAAGTAAACCTATATAAACAGAAGTTCTCGTTCCATAAGCAAGTTTTAAAAGTACATCTGCACCAAAATTATCTGTACCCAATATATGTTTACTGCTGGGTTCTTCGAAAGACATGCCTACCATTTCTATGGGACTAGCTTTGTTAATTATTGGATATGATAAAATAAATCCAGTTATAATCATTATTATTAGAAGACCGATGATAAATTTGGGGGACTTTAATAAAATTATTATATTAGTTTTCATATTATACTTCCTCCATCTGTGCTGACTTTATTCTTGGATCAATAAAAGCATATATTAAATCTATAGAAAAATTTGCAAGCAAAACAAATATAGTTATCAATAATGTAGAACCTGATATTAAAGGATAATCAAAATTTCTTATAGCAGTAAAAATTGTTGTTCCTATTCCAGGATAATTAAATACGATTTCAGTTATAAGTGAGCCACCTACTATAGTACCTAATGAGAGTGCTAATCCTGTAATCTGCGGTAACATAGCGTTCTTGAAAACATAACGAACAATTTTTCTATCTTTTATTCCTGATAATTTACTATATAGGACATAATCTGAATTTAACTCGTATATAGACATTTCACGCATTCCAATTGCTTGACCTCCAATTGTAACAACTACAATAGATAAAAATGGAAGAGTATAATGCTGTATTAGTGATACTACAAAATCAAAACTAAAATTTGGAAGCATTGTTATTGAATATCCACCACCTGTTGGAAACCATTTTAATTTAAGTGCAAATATATATAAGAAGATTATGGAGAATGCATAAAAAGGTGCTGAACTAAAAATTAATGAAATTGGTAATAATATCCTATCAAATATTCCCTTAATATAAGCAGATATTGCTCCTAGTATATTTCCGATTAACCAACCTATAATAACAGCAGGAAGCATTAAGGCTACTGACCATGGGACAGCGCTTGATAATATATTAGATACCTCCCTTGGATACATACTAAATGAAGTTCCTAGATTTCCTGAAAAAAGATTTTTCCAATAAATAAAATATTGAATTATAATAGGTTTATCTAAACCGAATTCTTTTGCAAAATTATCACGTATTGCTTTGAAATCATCTGATCCAGTGCCAGCAGTCATCTTTGCAATTAATCTACTGACTGGATCTCCTTCTATCAGTCTTGGCAGTACGAAATTTAGAGTTACTGCAAATATAAAAGTTATTATATACCATACGGATTTTTTTAGTAAATATTTTAGATAAGCTCTTTTATTTATAAAGTTAGATACTTTTTTGACTATAGAATTCATTTTAACCTCCTGTCAAAATTAAAATTTTGAGTTATTGCTATGCTTTTTATGAAATTTTTGATTATGCCTTATAAACAGATACTGGGATTTATCCAGTATCTGTAATTATAGTACTATTTATTTTGCTGGTTCAATTTGATATAGTGCTTTAACTCCAGCACCTTCCATACAATTTTGAGGAGGTATGTTGCTTCCATCACTTTCTACAGGGAAATTTTTCCACACCTCTTCACTTACTGTATAGAACCACCAAGGTCTATACATTAGAGGTATAGTGGGGATGTTTTTTAAATATATTTGATTTAATTCAGTATAGATTTCTTTTTTCTTTTCTTCGTCTTTTTCTTTTCCAAAGGCTATTATTAATTCGTCTGCTTTTTCATCTTTAAATCTGCCCCAGTTAAAATAAGCAGTTTCTCCGATTTTTGGCACTCCAACTGAATACATTATCTGATTTGCTCTATATATTGGTTGACTTGGTTGTAATGAACCACCAGGTGAATCCATTAAAATGTCGAATTTGCCTGTTTGCTTATTATTCATCCAGACTGGAGATTCAGGAAAACTTTCTTTTAATTCGATGCCAATTTTTTTTGCAGATTCAATAACTATTTGAATAGAAGCATTCCAGTCAGTCCACCCATATGGACATTCTATATTATATGGTCCAAGTCTTTTTCCATCTAATATACGTATTCCATCTTTACCTGGCTTTGCACCGATTTTATCTAATAATTTTTTGGCACCTTCAACATCGTAACTCCATTGAAGATCTTTTATTTTAGATTCATCAAGATATTTCATTTCGGTTTCAACATTAAGAGCTAGACTTGGTTTTATTTTATCTGTATATCCACTCATTGCAATTTCACCGATTTTTTCATAATTGATTGACATTGCTAAAGCTTTTCTTACTTCAAATACTTCAAGAGCATTTTTGTTATGAGTATTTATAAATAATGATGGTATTACACCTGGTAAATAATAAGGTGAATCTTTTAGGAATGTTTTTACATTATTTTTTTCGATATATTTCCATACCTGAGGTATGAAATTTTGAGATAAGTCAACATCACCATTTTTAAGAGCTGTATTTCCTATATCATTTGACTTATATATTATATGACCTATATATTTTGGAGCAGGTAATTTACCAAATAGTTTTTGTCCCCAATAATTATCATCTCTTTTAACTATTATTCTTGTATCATCATAATAATGTATTTTATAAGGACCTGAAGCTACTGGATCTTTGTTGAATTCTTTTCTTATTTTTTCTAAATCATAATTATGTTTTTCTTCGATTTTTGTCCAGATATGTTTTGGCAATATGCAAGTATTTTGAAGAGTGTCAGTTACTGTGAGTCTATTATAATTTTCTTTGTTAACTTTCATTTCAACTGTTTCATCATCGATGGTTGTAATAGAATCTAAATAATTCCAATGATTGCTCCAGTTTAATTGATCCTTATATTTTTTACCTAATTCATATGTATAAACAACATCCTCAGATGTTAATTTTTTTCCATCATTAAAATGAGCATCAGGATTCATTTTAATAATTATAGTATAATCGTCTTTCCATTCATAAGATTTAGCCAATAAAGGTTCAAGTTTTCCATCAAGTTGGTTATACATAAATAATGTTTCATAGATTAATTCTCTACCTTGGGCGATTGGCCAGGCAGGATTACCTGATAATAGATTGAAGTTTGCTGGAGGTCCCCATTGTAATCCACTCATAAATAATGTTTCATTTCTAGGCGTGTTAACTTTAGCATTAGAGTTTCTGGTTTTTTTATCTTTATCACCATCATCTGTACATGCAGTAATTGAAAAAATTAAAGTTAACACACATAAAAAAGAAATTACTTTTCTAAAATTCATCATTACTCCTCCTATTTTATTTTTTTTAATAACACTGATTTTTTAACTTGAAATTTTGTTTGAAATGTATGAATTCATATTCGAAAACTAAGACTTATTTTTTATGTCTTTAATTAATGTTTTTAAAGAACATACTATGATTATTGTAATATTTATCTTAAAAACATTATATAGTAATATT
>JBDMZA010000647.1:0-4219 GCA_039770155.1 Clostridiales bacterium | reverse complement strand
ACCCTATTTCTAATTTCTTAACACAAAATAACAATTTTATCTATTCAAATTCATTCCGAACGTAATAATAAATTTAATTGCTTTACCTTGATTTGTGGTATCACAAAAAGTGCAGATATACATACAATCACTATTGATAATGCAATCATTTCGGCTACAGTCGAATATTTCGTAACATATTTCATTTTTAATATTAAACTAAAAAATATACTTGTTAATATCTCTATAAATACTGTTGAAATAATCCCACCTATTAATCCAACTATCAAGCTTTCAAGAATAATAATATAACGTATACTATTATTTTGTGCACCCATAATTTTAATAAGAATAAATTCTTTCATTCTATCTAGGAAAGTCATTAATGTCATATTTGACATAAGGAAAATAGAAGCAATTATACAAAATATAGCAATAAAGGTAAATATCATTATTTGATTACTAATTGTTTTATTTAATGATGGCAATAAATCATTTATATCTAATACAAAAACACCATCTAAATTTTGATTAAACGTCTTCACTATAGTTTTAAGATTTTTATTGTTTACATTAATATAATATATAACTGAATTCCAATTTGTATTTTCACTTAACATATAAAAACTAGTGGAAATTTGGGATGTATTTATAAGAGTCTTATCTTTTATTCCTATTACTTTAAAAATAACATTTTTCCCATTTATCAATAAACCTATTTCATCATCCACTTTAATATTCATACTATCTGCAAGTTCAGTGCCTATAACTGCTGAGTTTTTTTCTTTGTCAGTACTATTTAAATCTCTTCCTTTTTTTATCTTATTGTAAATAGTTTGTTTATCAAATTTTAATCCTTCAATCAATAAATTTTTTAATTTGTCCTTATATAATGGATTTGTAAGTTGCTTTTGAAAAACAGATTCCTTATTTCGTCCATTTATTGTTTTAAAAAAGGTTTCAGTTCTTAATGATTGAGTATAACTATTCACATTTTTCTCCTTTTTTAAAACTTCTTCAACATTGTTGACATTTTTCAAAGAAGTAGAAATAAGCACATTATAACCAAATTGTTTTTCGATAATTTCCTTTAGTGCTGGTAATATGCTATTACTAATATTTATAGTTATACCTATAGAAACTATACCAATTATTAAAGTTACTAGAACCATAGAAATTCGTTTATTCTGTCGCCCAAGATTCCTAAATGCAAAAATAAGTGATTTATTGCTCATTGTTGGTAATTTAGATACACCTTTTAATATTATTGTTAGAAATACATATAGAAAAGCTCCACAAATCAATAACAAAAAACTATATAAAATACCACTAAATGATTTTAGAAAAAGCGAAAAAGTAATACCTACAATAAAAGTTATTAATAAAATTGGTTCAACTAATCCTAACTTTTCTCCTACTTTAATATATTGTTCTCTCAATACAGATATTGCACTAATCTTATTACATATAGTAACTGGAATAAATGTAAAGACTATACTAACTAAAATACTAACAACTATGATATATATAATAGGCATAACCATATATGGAATAATTGAATAATCAATCCAATTTTCGTATATTATGTAATTTATAATCGAACTAAAAGTAATTCCCAATGGAATCCCAATTATACTGGATAGTAGACTCATGATAATTGCTTCTAACCCCATAAAAAATGTTAATTGTCTATTTTTCATTCCAAAAACTTTAAGTACACTCAATTCTCTCTGTCTTTTAAGTACAGATAATAACATTGTGTTAGCTATTCCTATTCCTGCTATTATAAATGTTAGAATACCAATAATAGCCAATGCATTTTTTGTTGATTCAATTTGTTTCTTAGCGGATTCAAACACATCATTAGTTGTTTTAACTTCTCCATGTGCAAAATTCTTTTTTAATTCTTTATTTAAATCATTTATTTTTGATTTATCATTTACTCTTACATATAACTTATTTGAAGCATTATTTATAGAAGTAAATTTACTTGTATTTTTAATATTTAAAATAGCATATCCGAATATATTCATATCTTGACCTGTTTCACCATCAGGCTCTACAATTTCAGATACTTTGTAACTTTCATTATTACCTGTAAGTTTGTTAAAAACATTTACTTTATCACCTTTTTTAGCGCTAATACGCAATGCCACATTACTACTTAAAATAATAGCATTGCCTTCTTGTAGGTTTTTCTTATAATTAACCTTTTTTTTCTTATTTGGATATAGAGGAAATTTATCTGTATCGACAAATCTCAATACTATTACTGAGGACTTATTTTTCAAATTGATACTACAAGAATTCCAAACTGAATTTGTATAATCTATATCACCATTTTTTCTTAATAACTTCAAAGTGTTAAGAAGTTATTGTACGAATTAAATCCCTATTAAAAAGATGTACTAATTTTAAGGAACTCAAAAAAAATAAGTTAATTGTAGTAGAAAATCTTACAATAGATTTGGATAATCACGAAGTAATGATAGATCAAAATAAAATAGCACTTACAAATAAAGAATTTGAAATTTTGACATTAATGGCTATGAATAGAGGAATTGTTTTCAGTAGTAGAAGAATTTATGAAAATATATGGAAAGAATCTTTCTTTGAATCAGATTCAACAATTATGACACATATAAAAAATCTAAGGGAAAAAATCGGAGATAACTTTAAGAATCCTCGTTTTATAAAAACAGTTTGGGGAGTAGGATATAAAATTGAAAAATAGAGTTTTGTTTGGAATTAGGATAAAATTTTTTATAGCTTTTTTTATATCAATCACATTAGGATTATTTACTTTTATAATTTTTAATGGAGAAGCTAGAAATAGTAGAACAGATTATGCTGTTGAAATTGCTAATTTCGATTCAGAGACTAAGTTTATTGTGGAAAAAATTAAACTTAATCTTCAAAATAATACTCAGATTAAGAGAATAATCTATGAAAATTTTTATAAAAGTAACAGAATATTGGAAATATTTTTATTAGATAATGATGGCAATGTTATAAATGAACCTCCAAATTATTATATTAGTAAAATGAATTTAGCTGATATCATAAATGCAAAAAATATTTCAAATTATTCAACTAACAAGATTAGATACACAAAAATAGAGAACGTGGATAATAGTCACTATGTAGTAATAACAACTATAATAACTAAGTCTGATCATTTTGAATATATTATTTTGGGTATTCCAGTTTCTATAATTTCATTTTTTATTCTTACTTATAAAAAAATAAATTATATCAAATTACTTTCAAATTCGCTTAAAGTAATATCTGAAGGAGATTTAAATCATAGTGTTCCAGTTAATGGAAGTGATGAAGTTTCTTTTCTTGCGAAAAATATCAATAAATTAGCAACAGAACTCACAATCAGAAAAGCCAAGGAAGAAAAATCAGAAAATATAAAAAATGAACTTATTATGAATGTATCACATGATTTAAAAACCCCTCTTACATCAATTATAGGATATATAAAACTATTAAAAGAAAGGTCTCAATATTATGATGATTTAAGCAAATATTTGAACATTATAGATGAAAAATCCAAAAGACTTGAAACACTAATAAATGATTTACTGGAATATACTATGTTAACTGATTGTAACATTATTCTTAGCAAAAATGTTATATCATTAAACGAGCTTATTCGTCAAATAATTGAAGGTTTATTACCATTAGGGGTATCAAATAATATAAAAATATTATATCAACCTCTTGAAACAGATATGAGTGTAAAAATCGATGCTGATAAAATTGCACGAGCATTTGAAAACTTAATATCAAATGCTATAAAATATAGTGTAAAACCAGGTATTGTAGAAATTAGAGTTTTTAAATATAATCAAGATTATAATAAAATAATAATAAGTATTTTTAATAAAGGGATACTTAATCAAGATGAAATCGAAAAAGTTTTTGAGCGACTTTATAGAAGTGATTCTGCAAGAAATTCAAGTACAGGAGGGTCAGGAATTGGCTTATCAATAGCTAAAAGTATTATTGAACTTCACAATGGGAATGTATGGGTAAAATCTTCAAATAACAATATATGGTTTTATGTTAAATTGCCAATATATAAAGTACTACTTGTATAATTCTGGACAGTCAAAATATTTTTTAGTTAAGAAACTTCAAAATCTTTGTATAAATAAGATAAATCCTGCTTTTCATTAATTATTTGACTTATCTCTAAACTACCATAAAATCTAATAAACGAAAAAAGATT
>JBDMZA010000646.1:0-2738 GCA_039770155.1 Clostridiales bacterium | reverse complement strand
ATATCTCTTATACCTATGATTTTTTTTTTAAAGTTATTATCTTTAAATTCTAATGAAATTCTATCAATTTCTTTGTAATACTTTTTTTTTGCATTTTCAATAAAGATTGTAATTTTTAACTTTTGCCTTTCTAAAGTTTCACTTTCTAATCTACTTTCCAATTCTTCTAACTCATCTAAAACTTTTTTTATAAGTTCTTCATAAGCAGCTTTGTTTAAAGGTTTAAAGTATTTATCAACTTTTCTATAAGCTTTTATATTCTTCTCATAGTTCAAATAATCTAGTTCTGTATTGAATCTATTTCTAAACCATGAATTACCTTCGCTTTTAGAACTAATTCTTTTTTTCTCTTCTTCAAGCCTCATTTTTATTTTTTCTTCATTATCTTTCAATACAATTTGTCCAATTATAAAAGTAGCAATTATGTCCTCTCCTAAAAAAATAGGGAAAATAAGTTCTCTGAAGAATGTTTTACTACAATCATATTCTAAAAATACTTTTCCAAATTTCCTTCTTACTATTTCTTTAGGACTTCTAATTCCAAAGCTTTTATCTTCTTCATAATATTTGTTAATATATTTATTTTTTATACATGCAGATTTAAGTTTATCATTCAAATTTTTCTTTTTCAGTTTATTAAATAAATATGCATGTTTACAATCATTTTCTTCACATGAAAATCCATTATCATTATTATTTTCTTGTAAATGTTTGCATACTCTCCTTAAGTAACCATATAAAAATTCAGGATAAATTTTATTACACTTACTCTCACTATTATCAAATTCAATTATTGCACCCATTATTTTTAATTCATTACACATAATCACAAGTATGCCTTTTAAATATTCTTCACTCATAATTCCATTATCATTATCATCTTTAAGAACTATATGATCGGGTATTTTGAGAATACTATCCACGAATTTTCTCCTTATTTTTATAAATTTTAACGTAAAATGTTATGTTTCAATGAGTTTTTTCAAAACATTATTAACCTCAGTTTTCATCTCTATTAATAATGCTTTCCCAGTATTTTCTCTGTCTTCTATAAAACTCGAACTAATTCCATACTTTATTATTTTATCTATCCAATCTAATGACTCTTCTCTAGAGTATTCTTTTTTTTGCAAAGCATAAAAAATATATGCTATTTCATTACTTATATTTGTATTAAATACTGATGGATCATCTGTATTGATTGTAGCCATTATAGATTTATCTATTTCTGTTGAACCATTTAAACCTCTTTTATTCAGATTAAAAATATAGTGTTCAAAGATATCATCAATTTCTCCTATTGCATAATTTGAACTTGGATTTGTCTCAACTATAACTCCTCTTTTGCTAACTTTACTTCTTATAACTTTTTGTAGTACTTTTATAATTTCTTTATCTTTGTTGTTAAGTTTTATTTGAATTGGTTCTTGCATTCTTTCAAGATATGTAGCACAGTGCTGAGAATGTAATAATTTCTCTTCATCCCAAAGTTTTGTATCTCCACCATCCACATATCTACAGAAAAGCTTATTTATTGAATTATAATCACGTTTATCAGAACTATTCATTTCCTTATAGTATCCTTTTTTAAAAATATCAAATTTTAAATTATATGAACTCCACAAAGTATATGCTGAAATTCCTTCTACTTTTCGATATATGGTTTTTGCATTATCCATAATCAACTTTTCAATATAAGCTGTATCTATTAAATTAACTTCGCTATTAATATTTAATCCCCATATCCAGACCAAATTTTCTAAATGCTCAATTCTTGGTAAAATTAAAACTTCATTTTTTACACACCATCTATCTACGTCTATACCTAATGCTATTCCATGTCCTAAACGATCTCCCGCTTTATAACTAAAACAATCTAACACCTCATCAATTCTTCTCAATCCAGACAATATATGTCTAAAATCCTCTCCAACATGAAATGTACATTTTAAATCTCTTATGTCATAATAATCTTTTTTCTTTTTAATGATTTTTTTATCAAATTCTGTTTCTTTCATTCTTAACTTGCCATTTCTAATTCCTCTATATACTGGTGCAAAAACCCATGGTTCAGTATTGTTTTCCAAACTAGCAGCATCTATTCCAACAATATATCTACTTAATAATGGTATCTTATCTATTAAACTTTTAAGAGCCCTAATTTGAGCAAAATACTCCTGTTGTAACTTACCATAATGTAGCCAATGATAATCATATGAACAAAAATTTTGCCAACACTTATTGTTAAAACCATCATCTTTCCTTTTTATCATATGATAAATTAATCCTACTAAGGGTACGGTTATTAATGAATCTGCTTTAACCTCTATTTCTTCTAACAGTAATTTGTAAGAATTAAAAAAATCTTTTAGTCTTATTCTCAAAGCTCTTTCTATTTCATTTGAAGATTTGCCTTTTGGAAAGCTAACCCTAAATTCAATTTTCTTTAAATGCTTATTTCTAAACTGATTTTCCATTAACATTTTCCATTTAATTCTTCCAGAAATTTCTCCCACATCTGTTGACCTACTATAAAATGTTTGAAAATAATCTAAACCCTTATATCTATTACTCTGAACCTTTATTTGAAAGCTCTCATTTTTAATTCGTATATATTGCCAAAATATTTTTGCAAAATACTTATCTGTATTATTATTAAGGATATAATTCATTGACCTATATAAAAAAATATTTTCAGAAGGAGTCTTTATTCCATTAATATCATTAAATATATCCTT
>JBDMZA010000645.1:0-3008 GCA_039770155.1 Clostridiales bacterium | reverse complement strand
ATCCAAAAAATAAACTCTAATTCTCGAGTATGAATTCGCATGATTTAAGTGAACTTCAGACGAAAAGAATTTGGTATTATTTTTTAGGTTCTCCTTAGTAAATCGAATAAATTTAAATCATTTTGTATTGGTATTGTAAAGAAAATATGCCCGCCTAACAGGGTGGGCTTGTGTTTTGAAAAATTTTAAGGAGTTATATTTATGTCAGACACTATTCTTGAAATGAAAGGTATTACAAAAATTTTTCCAGGAGTTAGAGCATTAAATAATGTAAATTTAAAAATAAAAGAAGGAGAAATTCATGCACTTGTAGGAGAAAATGGAGCAGGAAAATCTACACTTATGGGTGTTTTAAGTGGAGTGTATCCATTTGGTACATATAGTGGAAATAGTTATTTTCAAGGCGAAAAATGTAAATTTAAAAATATAAAACAAAGTGAAAAATTAGGAATTGTTATCATACATCAAGAATTAGCTCTAATACCATACTTGTCTATTGCAGAAAATATTTTTTTAGGGAATGAAAAAGCAAAATTGGGAATCATAAACTGGAATGATTCTGTAAAAGCGACAAAAGAATTATTGAAAAATGTTGGATTAAAAGAATCAACAAATACTTTAATAACAAATTTAGGTATAGGAAAACAACAGCTAGTTGAAATTGCAAAAGCTTTGTCAAAGGAAGTTAAGATACTGATATTGGATGAACCTACAGCAGCATTAAACGAGTCTGACAGTGAAAATCTACTCAAATTACTGAGTGAACTTAAGAAAAATGGTATAACATCTATTTTAATTTCCCATAAACTAAATGAAGTTGTTAAAATAGCGGATACTATTACAATTTTGAGAGATGGTATGACTGTTAAAACATTAAATTCAATAGATGGATTTGATGAGAACATAATCATTAAAAATATGGTAGGAAGAGATCTTAAAAATCGTTTTCCAAAAAGAACATCTAAAATTGGAAAGGAATTTTTTGAAGTTAAAAATTGGAATGTGTATCATCCTTTACATAAAGACAGAAAAATTATAAATAATATAAATTTAAAAATTAAAGAGGGAGAAATTGTAGGAATCGCAGGTCTTATGGGAGCAGGAAGAACTGAATTTGCAATGAGTTTATTTGGTAAATCTTATGGTAAAAATATTTCTGGTGAAATTATGAAAAATGGAAAAGTTATTGATGTAAGAGATGTGCCTAAAGCTATTAAAAATGGAATAGCTTATGTAACTGAGGATAGAAAAAATTATGGTTTAATTCTTGAAGATGAAATAAAGAGAAATATAAGTATTGCCAAAATGGAAAAGGTATCATATGGGGAGATTATTAATGATAAAAAGGAAATTATTGAAGTTGAAAGAAATAAGAAAAAATTAAATGTTAAGTGTTCAAGTATACTTCAAAAAGTAATGAATCTAAGTGGCGGAAATCAACAAAAAATTGTTTTAGGTAAATGGGTATTTACTGAACCTCAAATTTTAATATTAGATGAGCCAACAAGAGGAATTGATGTTGGTTCAAAGTATGAAATTTATACTATAATAAATGAATTAGCAAATGAAGGAAAAGGAATTTTATTAATATCATCTGAATTACCTGAAATACTTGGGATGTGCGATAGAATTTATGTGATGAGTGAAGGGAAAATAACAAATGAGTTAGATATAATAAATGCAACACAGGAAAAAATCATGAAAAGCATGGTATTGTCGGGACAGGAGGTTATCTAATGAATTTATTAAAAAAAAGTAGAAAAAATATAGTATCAAGAGATATAAGTATATTAAAAGATCTTGCTAAAAATAATATAAGACAATATGGAATGATAATAACTCTTATATCAATAATGATTTTTTTTCAATTTCAAACTGATGGTACTCTTTTAAAACCATTAAACGTAACAAATTTAATACTACAAAACAGTTATATTTTAATATTGGCTATTGGAATGTTACTTGTCATAGTATCTTTTAATATTGATTTATCAGTAGGCTCTATTGCAGCATTTATTGGTGCAATAGCTGCTATTTTTATGGTAGAAATCAAAATTAATTTTATACTAGCAATTGTGTTGGTTTTATTAATTGGTGCATTAATAGGAGCTGTACAAGGATGGTGGATATCATATGTTAAAATACCTGCATTTATAGTAACACTTGCAGGAATGCTTATCTTTAGAGGTCTTACAATGACTATTTTAAATGGTAAGTCCATAGGTCCATTTCCAGAAGAATTTAGAAAAATTAGTACAGGATTTATACCTGATTTCTTTAAGATGGAGAGTATTCATTTAACAACAATAATTATAGGTATAGCATTGACAGTAATATATATTTTATTTGAAATTTATAATAGAAATATGCTTAAAAAATATGATTTTAATGTAATACCAACATTATTTTTAGTAGTAAAAATTGTTGTAATAAGTGTTGCTGTTAATATATTTATATTTATATTGGCAAGTTATAAGGGAATTCCAAATGTTTTAATTCTTTTATTTGTTTTAATAATAATTTATTCTTTTATAAGTAGTAAAACAATTATAGGACGGCATATTTATGCTCTTGGAGGAAATGAAAAAGCAGCAAAATTATCTGGTGTAAGAACAAATAGATTAAAATTTTTAGTTTTTGTTAATATGGGAGTTATGTGTGCATTATCAGGAATAGTATTTGCTGCCAGATTAAATTCTGCAACTCCAAAAGCAGGTGTAGGATTTGAACTTGATGCAATAGCAGCTTGTTTTATAGGTGGGGCCTCAACAGCAGGTGGAATAGGAACAATTATTGGTGCTATAATTGGGGGTTTGGTTATGGGTATTATGAATAACGGAATGTCATTAGTTGGTGTAGGAATAGATATGCAACAAACAATTAAAGGTGTTGTATTGCTACTTGCAGTAGCTTTTGATTTGTTTACAAAATCAAGATCAGCGAAAGGATAAAATTAGAGGAAAACAATTTTAAATTTAATAATTTAGATATTTGGCAGGATTAATTAT
>JBDMZA010000644.1:0-5356 GCA_039770155.1 Clostridiales bacterium | reverse complement strand
ATAATAAAAATGTATTATAATTATTCGATATTAATTAAATTATTTAGTATTTTTTAGGGGGGAGATTGACTTAAATGAAAAATAAGTTATTAAGTTTGTTAGTTCTAGTTCTAGTTTTAGTATTTGGTTTTAGTTTTTCTGTTTTTGCTTGTAAAGAAACTCCAAATTGTACAGAAAAACCTGATTCTACATGTATATCTGAAGAAACATGTGAAGAAACGTGTGAAGAAACATGTGAAGAAACATGTGAAGAAACATGTGAAGAGGAGAACACTGAACCCCAATGTACACATGAAACCTCTTCAGAAACACCAATAACTGAAGAAGAATCAACTGAGGTACCCGCACAGGATGTTGAAACAGAAAAAATTACTGAAAATAATGCAGAAACAGTTGTTAATTCTGAAGAATCAGTTTTGCCAAAAACTGGGGAAGAAAGTTCTAATACACTTACTATTGTCGGAATTATCATTATAGTAGTAGGAATTGGGGTTTCAGTTTATTTAAAGAAAAAGAAAAAATAAAATATAAATACTAGAGATATCCAAAAAATAAATTCTAATTCTCAAGTATGAATTCGTATAATTTAAGTGAACTTCAGACGAAAAGAATTTTGTATTATTTTAGATGGTCATCAAAAAGAAGAAAAAGTGAATTTTGGCTATATCTAAGGCATAATCAAAAATTTCATAAGACAATTTTTTTCTGAAAATATCGATGGTTTAACGAATTTTCAAAAAAGTTGACTAATTTATTTTTTGATTCTGCCTAAATAAAGTTTTGACTATTATCTTAGGAATAAAAAAATATATCACATTTTTTATGGGAATCACTAAATTAAAGTGAATTAATCATTAAAAATTATGATTTGTTTTTTGATCTTCATAGGATAATAGTTTTTATATATATATCTTAAATAAAGTTGTTTTTAATTATATAATAAATAACTAAAGATATAAAATCTCAAAATCTTTAAGAAAATGGAGAAATATAACAACATAGATGATTCTAAAAAATATAGACTTTTAAAAATATTTAAATGGAGGAAGAGTATTGATGAAAAAATTTATATCCTGGAATGTTAATGGTATACGTGCTTGTGTGAAAAAAGGATTTATGGAAACTTTTAAAGAATTAGATGCTGATATATTTTGTATTCAAGAAACAAAATTACAGGATGGTCAAATAGATTTAGATTTGGAAGGATATCATCAATATTGGAATTATGCAGAGAAGAAAGGATATTCGGGGACTGCTATTTTTACGAAGAAAAAACCGATAAATGTATCTTATGGTATTAATAATGAAATTCATGATAAAGAAGGTCGAGTTATTACTTTGGAGTTTGATGATTTTATTATATTGACATGTTATACTCCAAATTCTCAAAGAGGACTAAAAAGACTTGACTATAGAATGGACTGGGAAAAGGAATTTAAAAATTATTGTGAAATCATCTCAAAGAAAAAACCACTTATTATATGTGGCGATTTAAATGTTGCTCACAAGGAAATTGATCTTAAGAATCCTAAGACAAATAAAAAAAATGCAGGTTTTACAAATGAAGAAAGAGAAAAGATTGATTTTTTACTAAAGGATTTTTTAGTGGACTCATATAGAGTTATATATCCTAACAAAGAAAATGCATATACTTGGTGGTCATATATGAATAATTCAAGAATAAATAATACAGGTTGGAGAATTGACTATTTTTTATTGACGAATAATATAAAGAATAATTTAGAAGAGGCTTATATTTTTCCTGATTATTTGGGATCAGATCATTGTCCAATAGGAGTTTTAATTGATATATAAAATAAATTTGTTAAATTATCGATATTTTCAGAAAAAAAATTGTCATATGAAATTTTTTATTATGCCTAATAAGGGATAGCCAAAAAATAAACTCTAATTCTCGAGTATGAATTCGCGTGATTTAAGCGAACTTCAGACGAAAAGAATTCGGTATTATTTTTTAGGCTCTCCTAAGAATTAAATTAGGATTCATATATTGATAAGTTAGAGTATATTTAGTAATATAAATATATAATTTTTATAAATAAATTTATTTTTAGATTTTAATAATAACATTTTATTTGAAAAATTCTTTTAACCGAACCTAAAATATAATATTATAAAAATAAATTTGAGTACTTCAGTTTGGAGTGAAAATATTGATCTATATTACAGGAGATACCCATGGAGGAATAGATATACATAAGTTAGGATCTAATAAGTTTTTAGAAGGTAATAGTTTGACTAAAAGTGATTATGTTATTATATCAGGTGATTTTGGTTTTGTGTGGACAATGGATAATAAAGATTTATATTGGTTAAAATGGTTTGAAAATAAAAAATTTACTACTCTTTTTGTCGATGGAAACCATGAAAATTTTGATATATTAAATAATTTACCAATAGAAACTTGGAATGGTGGAAAAGTTCATAGAATTAATGATAGTATATTTCATTTGTTAAGAGGACAGGTATATGAGATAGATGGAAATAAGTTTTTTACCTTTGGTGGAGCAGAATCTGTAGATAAAGTATTTAGAGAAGAAGGTGTTTCTTGGTGGGAATGTGAAATGCCATCAGAGAATGAGTATAAGGAAGGTATAAAAAATTTAGAAAAGGTAAATTGGAATGTAGATTTTGTAGTAACACATACATGTCCTTCAAAAGTACTAAATACTATAAATGAGTCTCATTGTACATTTAAAGAGGTAAATGAGATAAATGAATATTTTGATGAGATTAACAAAAAAGCAAGCTTTAAAAACTGGTATTTTGGTCATTTTCATAGGGATATAGAAATTGAAAATAAGTATATATGTTTATATAATAAGATCATGAAAATAGTGTAGGGTGAACTAAAAAATAGTTTTGGAGTATTAACAAAAATTATAAATTTGGAATAGAGTTAGGTTGGATAAAATTTAGATTATTCAATTATTATGCAAAATAAATTTTTAGGAGGATTTATATGTTAAATTTAATAGAAAAACCATTATATTTTGGATTGGGAGTATTTGCATATTCTAAAGAGAAGATTGAAAAAGTTGCTAATGAATTAGTTAAATCAGGTAAAATAGATAAAAGTGATGTTGAGAAGTTTGTTGTTGAAATGCTTGAAAGAGGAAAAGATCAAAAAACTGAACTAAGAAACATATTAAGAGATGAAATAGAAAAAGTTTTAAGTAGTATGAATATAGCTAAAAAATCTGATACATTAACTGAGGAATCCTTAAGATCAATTATTAGAGATGAGTTGGCTGATTTAATCAAGAGTAAAAATGATAACAAGTAATTAAGGGATATCAAAAAAATAACTCTAATTTTCGAGATTGATTGATAATTGGAATTTATTTTTTCGGATATACCATAATTAAATTTTATACAGGTTGTGATAACAATTGATAAAAAATAAATATAGACATATTGGCAGGTATAGAAATATTATCAAAGTTTTTGCTAAAAATGGATTTGAGTCAATATTGGACCAAATAGGTTTATTAAAATATTTACATATAAAAAAATCTAAAAAAGATAATGTTAATGATCAATATAAAAAAATGACTATTGGAGAGAGATTAAGAATTTCTCTTGAAGAATTAGGACCAACATTTGTTAAATTAGGACAGATTTTAAGCACAAGACCTGATTTTATTCCAAATCATATAATAAAGGAATTAGAAAAGCTGCAAACAAATGTGCCAGCTTTTTCTTTTGATGAAGTAAATTCTATCATTGAATCTGAATTTGGAGAAAAAATAAATCAATTATATAAAAACTTTGAAAATGAGCCTTTAGCTGCAGCATCAATTGCACAAGTTCATAGAGGAAAATTGCATTCAGGTGAAGATGTGGTCGTGAAAATTCAAAGACCAGGAATTGAAAATATTATTGAACTAGATATAAAAATATTAAAAGATATAGCTGCTTTTATTAGTAATAAAACTAAATTTGGTAAAACTTATGATTATAAGAGAATGGCTGATGAATTAGATAAATCAATAAAAAAGGAAGTAGATTTTAGAATTGAGGGAGCAAATGCTGAAAGACTAAGTAAAAATATCAAGAAAAATGAACCTATAAAAATTCCAAAAGTATTTTGGGAATTAACAACAAGAAAAATAATTACCATGGAGTATATAAGTGGTAGCAATTTAAATGATATTATAGAAGATGAGAAAATAAATAAAACTGATATTTCTAGAAAAATTACATATACAATATTAAATCAAATTTTAAGAGATGGATTTTTTCATGCAGACCCTCATCCTGGAAACATTAAAATTTTAAACTCCAATCAAATTGCTTTAATTGACTTTGGTATGGTAGGAGAACTTGATGAAAATAAAAAGTCTCAATTTATTAAAATGTTGATGGGAATAGTTTTTAAAAATAGTAAATTTGTAATACAATCTTTAACAGAATTAAGTGTTATAAATAGCAGTATAAGTTTTAGAGCTATGGCTAAAGAAATAGAAAGTATTAATGATAGGTACCTGTCTGTACAACTGGAAGATATTAAGTTAGGACAAGCATTTAATGAAATTTTTAGATTAGCTCAAAGGTATAAATTGATTATTCCTGGAGAATTTGTAATGTTAGCAAAAACCTTAATAACTCTTGAAGGAGTTGTTGAAAAATTAAATTCTGAAATTAGTATATTGGAAATTGCAGAGCCGATAACAAATAAATTAGTATTTAAATTATTTTCACCTAAAAGATTTTCAAAAAGTTTGTTAGGAGATTTTTTTGAATACAGAAGTCTTTTTAAAGATTTTCCATCTATAGCGCAAAATTTTTTATTAAAATTAGAAGAAAATGATTATACAATTCAATTTAGCTTTAAGGAATTAAAGCAGGTAGAGAAAAGAATAAACAGAATATTTAGTAGGATTTCATATAGCATTGTATTACTTGCAATAAGTATTGTAATTGCTGGAATTATGATAGGGTTAGGCCTTAGTGTTAGTAATAATACTCAAATGTATGTTTTGAATATGACTGTACTAAAGATAACAATAGGAATTGCAATATTAGTTGTTGTCGCATTGATATACAATATTTTAAAATAAGTTTTAATAAATAAAAAAAACCACAAAACTATTATTGTTTTGTGGTTTTTTTATTTATTAATGTAATTTTAATTTGTTACTTCCCTAAAATAATATTATAATTTATCCCTTCATTGAAACAATATTTACTGTCTGTTGATTATAATAATATTATTACATAAATATAAAATTTAATAAATATTTAGACTAAATAATATGTTAAAGCTTATATGTCGACAAAAATTTTATTTGATAAACTTGAAAAATTATTATAAATCTTAGGTTTTTAATTT
>JBDMZA010000643.1:0-5802 GCA_039770155.1 Clostridiales bacterium | reverse complement strand
TTATCAATGTTTTAGGCAAGGATTTTATAAAGAATTTAACATTTGAAAAAATACCCAAAATAGCTGAAGACATATATAATAGTTCAGTAGAATATGATTTTAATGAATTAGTAAATAGAGAAGATGATGAAAAAAATAAGGAAATTAGAGTTGCATTTAAAAAACATAAAACAAATGCAATACCAATGGTTAAGAAGTTTTTCAAAAAAAATATTTCAGAAGAAAATAACTCAGATGAAATGATTTCTTTAGTAACTGTAATAGCTCTTTTTGAAAACACAGATTATAATTTTATTATTGAAAAATCTATAGAGTTTTATAAATTAATTTCTTCTGATAAAACAGAAAAAGACGTAACCACAAATAAGGAAAACATACCTGAAATAAATTATTTACTTGCAAGGAAAAATTTTTCTATTATATTAAATGATATATGGGCAGAGGAAGTAGAGGTAAAAAGAGATGAAAATGAAACATGTGAATATGGTTGCGAAAAAATTAAAGTACTAAAATTTAATAATAATGAACTAAGAGAAGAATATTTAAATTTTATTTGGAATAAATACATCGGTTTAAGACAATTTATTTTAAAATTTTTCTCAAATTATGACCAATCATCCGAGGATAGAAATACTATATCTTTAATCAAAGCACTTGCTATTTTGGCAAAATATGATATTGAAAGTATTTTGGGAAGTATAAAACTTAATTGGATTGAAAATATTTCAAAGGAAAAAAACACAAATCTACAAAGAAAACGCATAAATGCTGCTTTTCTTATAAGTACAATCTATCAAACTGAAAAAAACAAAAGAAATATTGAAATTTTTTTAAAAAATTTACAAAATTCTAAAAAAACACATAACTATAAAAAAGTTCAAGAATTAGAAATGTCAATTTTTGTATATAGTTTGCTTGTAGTTGATGGATTTAATTTAATCTCATTAGATGATTTATTAAAGCTATATAAAGATCGTATTTTTAATAATAGTTTTGGAGAATTAAGTAATTTTATAAAGCATGCTTTTTTCATTTTAATTGAAGGCTATTGTAAAAATAATAACTCTAACATAAATAATTTATTTGAATTTTTTTATATTAGTATGAAAGATTATTTTAAAAAACCTCAAGATAAAAAGACCCGTAATCATATATTAAATTTATTTTTATATCAAATAAAAAAATATCTGACTTTTATAAATATTCCAAATAAAAAAAATATACAGCAACTAAGGATAAAAAAAATCATTACATTTATGTTAATAGAATGTTTAAAAGATGCAGTAATTAAAATAAGAACTTTTAAAATACTAAATGATTTATTTTCTAATATTAAAAAAAATAACTTGCAAAAAAATACTGTTTCTGTGCAACTAAAATATATATGTGGTGAAATAAGTAGCAGATTAAATATTGAAGATAGAATTAGTTTAATAAAATGTATAAAAGGAGAGTATAAAGATGATTTATAATAAAGGTACAAAATTTAAACATGGTAATTTACCAGCTCCAAGTTCTTATTTAGACATAATTATAGTTAATGAAGTAACAGGAAAATCCTTTTTATCAACTATAGATAATGTTTATAAATCGCCTAAAATAGGCATTTTAAATAGACATGCTTTTGAAGTATATGAAATTGATAAAAGAGAAAAAGTGATATCACTAACGCTAAAATTACAAACTATAGACTTAAAACATTACTTTGAAGTAAACTTAAATTTTAAATACAAGATTATTAATACATATACTTTTTGGGAAAACTACGCTAAAAAAACATCTCTATTTTTTAGATTTGAAGAACTCTTAAAAAATAAAATAAGAGAATATGTTAAGAAGTTTTTTGAATATAGCGATTTAAAATTACTTGAAAGAAAAATAATTGAATTTGAGAACAATTTTAGAGAAACAGAAATTGAAAATTTAAAATCTCATGGTATTGAAGTTTTTGAAATAGATCTGAATATTGAGATACCTCCTGAAATAAAATCTATGCTTGAAAGATATAAAAAGATTCAAATATTTAATAAAGAATTTAAATTGCCTACAAAAAATTATGATTTCAAAGTACTTCCTGACATTAATTATATATTAACAGATTTTAGTATTTTGACCCAAAGTGATAAATTTATTGCTGAAAAATTTTTAGATATAATAAAAACATTATTATCGCCTATCAGTAAAAACGAAAGTGGTGATGAGTATAAAAAATTCGAAGAACATATAAATTCAAGTCAAGAAAATTTCAAAAAACAAATGGCAATTAATGGTTTTAAATTATTAAAAATTAATTTTCATATTGAACCAAATGACAAAATAGCAAACCTGCCAAAAGATGGTACATATAATTACGAATTTAAGTTAGATTCTAAGGATGATGTTATTGGAAAATTTAAAATCACTGTTGATTTCAACTATAGAATAGACAATATACCACTTTTTTTAGATATTGGGCCTAGTAGTATTAAAAAAATTGTAGAATGTAAGTTAAAAAGCTTTTATTCCTCTTTAACATCTGAATACTATATTTGTGATATAAAAAACTTAAAAAATAAAGTTGATATTTCTGAAAAATTAGAACTTAATAATAAATATTTTGAAAGTATCGGAATTTCTTTAATTGGAATATTAAGTTATGTTGATGTTCAAGATAACTCTGATATAACACATATTATGAAAAAAAACTTTGCAAAAAATTTATATGTTACATCAAAAACAGATGAATATAGATTTAAAATTTCAATAAGTGCAAATTACAACTATATACGACCCGATAATCTTAAAGGACTCGATGATGAAAATATAGAAAAAATGCTGCATACAATTTTAAAACAAATTATACAATCGGTAAGTTATAATTATGAAACAAATCAGCATATTGAGTTGGAAAGATATTTGAATAAATTTATGTATAATGATGAAATAAAAGAACATTTGAGAAAAGATGGATTTACTATTAACAAATATCATATATTAATACTCGATGCCGCAATTGAAGGTCCTGGTAAACAAATACCAATGTGCAATTCTATTTATATAGGAAATATTGAAATGACAATAACAGGCGATATAATGGAATCAAAATTTGTTAGAATAGAATATACCTTTGAAATTAAAGATGTTTTTTACAAAACAGTGGAAGACTATAGAAAAATAATCAATGGATTTTTGCAAAGTGGTGTAAACAAAATTGAGGCAAATATTAAAAATGACGAAGAATGGTATCAAACTTTAGATAAAATTATACTTGAGTTTAAAAATAACAATATAAAAGATAAGAAAATTGAATTAATAGTTTATTCTATTTCAATAATAAACGAATCTCAAAATCATATAACGAATCAAATAGCAGATAATAATTCTAAAACCATTATGAATAAAGGAGTATCAAATGTCAAAAATTAGAATAGAAATGTTTCCTGCAATTGATGGAGATTGTTTATTAGTGAACTATGGTAATAAATTAGATTTACACATTTTGATTGATGGTGGACGAAAAGAAACTTATAATTCTTTTCTTAAAAAACGTCTTAAAGAAATTAATTCTAAGGGCGAAATAATTAATTTACTTATAGTTACCCATATTGATTCAGACCATATTGAAGGAATAATCGAATTGCTTAAAGATAATGAAAGTTCAGATACTTCAACTATAATAAAAATAAATGAAATATGGCACAATGGTTTATGCCATATACCAATTCATAAAAAAACACCAAATAAAATAAGCCAAATGGAAGAAGACATACTAGAAGAAATAATTGCGGCTAATTCAAAAAATAGTTCTGACAAAAAAAATGACGATTCTGAAATAAGCTATAAACAGGGTAATACACTTTTTGATTTAATTTGTATGGGTGAATATAAATGGAATAAATCTTTTGGTAAAAAAGCAATTAATTTTGATTTACAAAAAGAAGTAACTTTTGGAGACCTTAAAATAAAAATTTTATCACCAAATTCAAAAATGCTAGAAAAAATCAGTAGAAAATGGTTAAACACACTAAACAAATATAAATATGGATTTTATTTGAATGATGAAAAAATATTTGATAATGCTTTTGAACTTTTTATGAAAAATGACCATCCAATTTATTCAAATGAAAATGAAGAAATTTCGCATAGTGATTATAGTAAGATTGAATTTTTAGATATGCTAAATTTTAATCATGAAAATGATAAATCAGTAACAAACGGTGCTTCTATCTCATTTATAATTGAATATGGCACTAAAAAAATGTTATTCTTAGGTGATTCTCATTGTGACATTGTAAAAGAAAGCATTAAAGAATTAATTAAAAATGAAAACTACAAACCTTTTTTTGACATTATCAAATTATCTCATCATGGTAGTATTAAAAACATTTCTAAAGATTTTCTTAAAATAATAGATGGATATAAATATTTAATATCTACAAATGGAACAAAACATGGTCACCCTGATTTACCTGTTTTAGCATGGATTGTTAGCAGAGATAAAAGAATTCATAGAAAGTTGTTATTTAATTATAATAACACTGCTTCTAAATACTATAATACTTCCAAACTAAAGAAAACTTATAATTATTCAGTAATTGTTCCTGAATCTATAAAACCTACAATCATAGATTTATAGATGTGAGCAAGATTATTCACAAATACAATTATAGTAATTTGGCTATTATTAATTGATTTTAGTATATAATTATATTTAATTTTTATTAGTTCCAAAAGAATTTTTATCAAAATTATGAGATTCAAAATAGAATTTAAAGGTGAAATTATGAGGTTAGATAAATTTTTAGCACAATCTTCTGTTGGAAATAGGAAAGCAGTTAGAATCTATATTAAAAAAGGCATGATTAAGGTTAATGGAAAAATTATAACAAAACCTGCTAAAGAAATTAATGAAAGTTTTGATGTTATTGAATATAATAGTAAAATAGTTGACTATATTGAAAAAGTATATTATATGTTTAATAAGCCAGCTGGTTTCATTACTGCAAAAAAGGATGTCCTTAATAAAACAATTTTTGATTTTTTTAGTAATACTAATATAAATGGAATATTTCATGTTGGGAGATTAGACAAGGACACAGAAGGCTTGCTATTAATTACAAATGATGGTGAGTTTGAACATAAATTAATGTACTCACAAAATCATGTAGAAAAAACTTATTATTTTTGGGCTATGGGTACTTTAAATACCGAAGATATTACAAAATTAGAACAAGGACTTTTTATCGATAAATTTAAAGAAGTGACAAAACCTGCAAAAATAAAACTTTATAAATCAGGAATGTACCAGGAATTTAAAAATGAAATACCTAATGAAAATTTAAGAAATAAAGATACAAATAATTACAATCCACCAGTTATTTCTGGACATATTACTATTACAGAAGGACGTAGACATCAGGTAAAACGTATGTTAAAGATGGTAGGTTGTAGTGTAGTTTATTTAAAGAGAATTTCAATTGGTAACCTAATGTTAGATGAATCATTAGAAAAAGGTCATTATCGATTCTTGACCAAAATAGAAATGGATATGGTATTTGGTAAAATTACATAATGACTCCATAAATTAGAGGATTTTGAAAAATTTCAATAGAATTAAAACAAGTAAATTTAATAATTAATAAATATATCCGAAAAATTATTGGTATTATATTAGATTTAAAATTGGCAAAAAAAAAAGAGAATTTAGAAGACGAATAATTATTCAAAAATAATAAAAACAATATAGAAATAGCTTCTTAAAAAAAGGAGCTATTTTAATCTAATGAGATCCAATAAATTTTGACAGATACACATATTATACAT
>JBDMZA010000642.1:0-4334 GCA_039770155.1 Clostridiales bacterium | reverse complement strand
TTTTTATAACTCTTGACTATGAATGGAATTATGAGTAAAGTAAATAACCCAAAAAATAATGGCATAGCATAACAACGCTGAATTGTATACCCAAATATATTGTAAAAACTAAATTGTCTTATCATAAATGTATAATTTAGAGCCTTAATTGGTAAAAATTCTATCAATATTGTAATAATATTTGGTTGATTTGTTTGGTCAATCAAAAGAGGTGCTAATAATAAAGCCATGCTTATACTTATTGATAAAACTGCTTTTTTGAATATACAGGCAAATAAAAGAGTTGCCATTGCCATAAAAATACAAATACCTAAACCAATAATAATTCCCAATATATAAGCTTGATAAAAATTCAAATTATAAATTGATAACCAATTTGAACTTTTTATTTGGATAGCACAATTCCAACCACTGTAACCATAAAAAATAAAAGTTAAAATCATGTAAATAAAATTCATAAATAAATATATTACACTAGAAAAGATTATACTGGCTTTTATTTTTGCCATTGACAATTTGTTTCTCCCATTTACAGTTGATAAAATAATCATTATCATTCCATTTTCAAATTCCATAGTAAAAGCAAAAGCAATACCAAAGCATATTACTAAAATTACAATTATATTTAAATAAAAGAACTTATCTAATAAATTACTCCAACCATCATAATATTCATAATATAATGGATATTTCATTTTTTTGGATAAATTCACAATTGCTTCTTTATCTGTTTTATCAATTTTTAAACCTGAATCAGGTTTTAAATAGCCTTCTATTTTAGTCGTTCGATTTTTATAAAAATCTTTTGCAGCATTATCATTTAATTTATCAATAATATTTCCTTCGTAGGTATACAATTTAAGACTGTATGACATCGCTACTATCTCTGATATATCTATATACGGTAACCAATATTTTGCATAAGCAAAACTTGATAATGTATTTTTATCTGTTTCATCTAAATTTTCTTTATCACTTTTTAATTTTTTGTAATAATTAATAGTTTCTTTAATTTTATTTTCGTCTAAATAGCCTTCTTTTCCCTTTATATTTTTCTTCTTAAGTTTTATTGCTTCAAACCCATTTATAGTATCAATACTTTTAGTTTTATTATTCGTCTTATCGTAATGTTCCTTGATATTAATTCCGCCAATTGACAAAACTAAAATATAAATTATACATAAACAACATGCCACATTAAAAGATTTAATACTAAAAATTTTTTTGAATTCCAATTTTACCAGTGATTTCATCTAAATAGCTCTCCTCAAATTATATTTCTTGTTTTCGGTATAAATTATATATAATAGGTATTAAAATTACAGAAATCACAATAAGAAATAAATAATTAATATAACCTTTCTGTATAGACCCAAATATATTATAAGTGAGTGGTTGTTTTATTGTTGATAATATATCAAGAATTTTAATTGGTGAAATTTCTATTATATATCTAAACACTTTTGGAATACTGCTTGTATCAATTAACGCTGGTACTAATAGAACTATAACACTCATACTAAGTGTTAAAATAGATTTTTTAAATATATTTGCAAATAAAAGGGTACACATTATCATAAACACACACACACACAGACCTACAATGATTCCCAGTAAATATAATTGATAGAATTTTAAATTATATATTGATAGCCAGTATTTACTAGATATTTGTATGGGACAATCCCATCCACTATATCCGTAAAAGAAAAGTATTAAAACAGTATGTAAAATAGTAACTATTGTATAGACTAGAGAAGAAAAAATAATACTGGCTTTTATTTTCGACTTACATAAATTTGACTTTCCATTTACAGTTGTCAATACAACTGTAATCATCCCATTTTGATAGTCTATCAAATAAACAAATGTAATACAAAAACATAATATTAATATCACTGCAACATTCACTTCAAATAAATTAGTTATTAACATATCCCAACCATCATAATATTCATAATATAATGGAGTTGTTAGGTTTTTTGCAAAATTAATAATTGTTTTTTTATCATCTTTACTAAAATTAATGTTACTATATTTTACATTAAAATTACTCTCGATTAGCTTAACACGGTTTTTATAAAATTCCCCCACAGAATTGGTTTTAAAATTATCAATCGTAATATTAGATGTATTTAAATCTGAATATGAACTCATAATCAAAAATGATATATCATCATAAGGTTGACAATACTTAGAATTAGCATAATCAGAAATTTGACCATCATTTAAATTAGATTTATTACTTTTTATTTTGTCATTATAATTTTTAATATCCATAATTTTCTTTTCATCTAAATAACCTTCATACTTTGCAGTAGCTTCTTTTTTTAGTTTTATAGCCTCGAATCCATGTACATATTCGATATTTTTTTCTTGGTCATTAGGTTTACTATACTCAGGAATGGTAATTCCTGCGATAACTGCATACAAAACTATAAGAATACATATAGCACATGCTATTTTTATGGCTTTATTACTAATAATTTTTTTAAATTCTAATTTTGTTAATGAATTCATTTTGTTTCCTCACTTCCATGGTAAAGAAATACATCTTCTAAAATTGCTTTAGTTCTAATTGCTTTTGGATGTGGTTTTTTATTAGAAACAATATGAAATGTTATACTTCCATCAACTTCTGTTTTATAATTACTTGAATTTTTAAAGTTTTTTGATGAAAATACTTCACTTTCAGATAAATTCATCTCCCAGATTACACCATCATAATCACTAATTATATCTTCCTTTGACCCAGCTTTTAAAATGTTACCTTTTTTCATCACTACTATATTACTAGCTACGTTTTCAATATCTGATACAATATGTGTAGACAAAATTATAATTCTATCTTCACCTATAGAACTTATTATATTTCTAAAATTAATTCTTTCCTTTGGATCCAACCCGGCTGTTGGTTCATCAAAAATAATTATTTTGGGATCATTTAAAAAAACCTGAGCAATACCAAGTCTTCTTCTCATACCACCTGAAAAAGTTTTAATTTTTTTATTTATTTGATCTTCAAGCGATATTAATTTAAGCATTGTTTCAGTTTTAATTTTAATATCTTTATCTGATATATTTTTAAGTTTTCCCATATAATACATGAATTCACTAGCAGTAAAATCCGTATAACCATTAAAATCCTGTGGCAAAAATCCAAGGATATTTCTATATTCATCTGCATTATTTGTTATATTATTTCCATCTAAAAGTATTTCTCCATGTGTTGGATTTGAAATTGTTGTTAGCATTTTCATAAGCGTTGTTTTCCCAGCACCATTTGCACCTAATAAGCCATTTATACCAGTTTTAAAGGATACATTAATATTATTGACAGCAATTTTTTCATTATATTTTTTTGTTAAATTTTTTACTGATAAAACCATATTATATTTCCTCCTTGAAATCTCTTTGTTCATTATTGATTTTTCAGAGTATTTTTATCTGTAAAATCATCGATACTTGGAATATTTTTCTCTATAATTATAGTTTTTTAAATTTTGAAATCATATCATATAGTCTCCTTTGTCAAAGGTTTGTTTACAATATTATACTTTTATTAAACTATAATGTAAAGTAGTCAATTTGCAAATTATGGTATATGCATCTATAAATATAGATATTTTTACAATTAATAGCCTTCCATTTTCATCATTAAAACAATCCAATGTTAAGGCATAATTAAAAAATAAACTAGTCAACTTTTTTTGAAAATTCGTTAAACCATCGATATTTTCTGAAAAAAATTGTCTTATGAAATTTTTGATTATGCCTAATAGATATAATATAAATAATAAATTTTTTTAAAAATGCTAACAGATATAATTGAAATAAATTGTATATATATTAATACAATAGAATATAATACAGTATTATTTACAACAAAAAGGTTTAAAAATATTATGTTGTTATAAATATTGAATACACAAAAAAGACCTTAAATTGAATAAAGTTTAAAACTCATCATAAGGATTGGTTTGAGAAAATTCATCTTGATATTTACACGTAGGTATTATTCAAAAGTATCGTGCTTTTTACGTTCTAGTTAATATTATAACATCAACTTCAAATATTCCAATATACCTTGGCGTGGTCCTTTATACATGACAGAGTATGAGGCAACTTTATCTGCATGCAGCAGTGCTTCATGGAAACTTAACTTTTTTGAGAATTTGTAGTAACAAAATGCACCATGAAAAACATCTCCGGCTGCCAATGTATCAACCACAGATACTTTTTAAGGTCTTATTATTTCTGTCCGTTTTGAATCACGATATTCAATTTTTTCTCCACCATAAGTGACAGCCACGTACTCGCAGCCACATTCATAA